>JADJCK010000007.1:300000-462596 GCA_016703265.1 bacterium | reverse complement strand
CACTGCTGGCCGACGACCCCGCCGACGGCGAATCCCGCGTCGGGCTCGGCCGCGCGCTGCTGTGGGACAACCGCCTGCGTGAGGGCTGGCGCACGCTGCGTGACGCCGAGGTGCACGGGCCGGAGGCGACCGCGCGCGACGCCGGCGACGTCTTGCTGGTGGCGCTCGACGAATACACGACGCCGCTCTCGTTGATGTTCGGCTCGACCTGGGATTCCGACGAACTGCGCATCACCCGTGTGGCGGCTGTCGGAACCCTGACGATCGCCGGCAACCACCTTCTACAGGTGATGCCGTCGCGCATCTGGTACCGTCAACCGGGGCAACCCGACGCCGATGGCTTGCGCCTGGGCGCCGGCCTGGTGACAGGGCTGGGCCCGCGCTGGGCGTTCCACGCCTACGGCTGGCTCGACCGTTTCGCCTCGGACGGGGCGCTGCCGGCCACCGGCGCGCCTCTGGACTGGGACCAGGCCGGCGGCGATGCCTGGCTGACCTGGCTGCCGGCCCCGCGCTGGCGCCTGGACGTAGGTGCGGGCTCACAGGCCGTGGAGACCTACCTGGCGCTCGGAGAGCATCTGGAACGTCGACAGGCCAGCCTCTCGCTCGAACACAGGCTGTCGCGTCGGTGGTCGGCAGCCGTGGTCGGCATCGCCGGAGAATATACCGACGGCAACCGCAGTGACCGCCTGACCGCCCGCGCCGCCTGGCGCCACGACGGCCGCGTGTTCGTGCAGGCGGGCCCGGTCGTGAACCTGCTCGACTTCAGCGTCCCCTATCCCGGCGGCTACTGGGCACCCGACGATATGCGCAGCGCCGGGCTCGAGGCCATGGTGCGTTCGCGCGGCCGCACGGTCGCCTGGCGCCTGTCCGGCACGCTGGCGCGCGAGAAGGAAGCTTCTTCACGCGCGATCACGGTTGGCGGCATCAGCGGTCGCGTCGGCTGGCGATTCGCGCCGGACTGGCTGCTCGGACTCGAGGCGGGCCATGCCGCCAGCTCATTGAACAATGCGGGCGGCTACCGACGCACCAGCGCGAGCGTGGACATCCGGGCGTTCTTCTGATGTCCCGCGCCGAGGTGCACACCGCCGTCGTCAGGCCTCGCGGTCGCCGCCGGCCACCGCCAGGTTTGCGGGCGGCGGCACTGTGCGCCGCCCTGCTGGCGACCGCCGGTTGCAATCACGGCCCCCGGTCGCAGGGCACCCACGCGACGGCGACCGACGCCCATACGACCGCGATGGCGCGCAACAGCCACCTCGACCCGCCGGCGTTGGCCGACCTGCCGATCGTCGGCCACGCCGACGGCGTCCCGGTGCTTTGCTACCACTACTTCCGCGGTTCCTTTGCACCGGGCTACACGCTGCGAGTGCTCGGCTCGGTGCTCTTCGGCCTGCCGGCACTGGGCCCCCGCGAGTTCTGGACCACTCCTGCCGGCGAGTTCGAGCGGCACCTCCGCCTGTTTCGCGACGACGGGATTGCCGTAGTGACCCTGGATGACGTGGCTGACCTGATTGCCGCCGGCAAACCGCTGCCGCGCCGGGCCGTCGTCCTGACGATCGACGACGCCGACCACAGCGTCTACCGTCACGCCTTTCCCCTGCTGCGGAAGTACAACGCGCGCGCGCACCTCTTCGTGCCGACGGCGCAGGTCGGTCGTGACTGGAGCGGCCTGCGCATCAGCGACGCCGCCGAACTGAAGGAGATGGCCGACTCCGGCCTCGTCCTCCTCGATTCGCACACCCACGACCTGCACTACAAACTGGCGGCCGATGGAGGGATGCAGCCGGCTATCCTGGTCCCGGAGCTGATCCCGGTTATGCGGCGGCCGGCGATCTCGGTGGCCCATCCCGGTCGCCTGGCGACGGTCGCCCGCGACCTCGAGGCCAGCCGTGACGGCCTCGCGCGCCTGGTCGGCCGCCGCGAACCCTGGCTGGCCTGGCCTTATGGGTTCGCCTCCCCGCTCTCGACAGCCTGGCGAACCGCGTCGGGTTCCGCGGCACGGTCAGCCTTTCGCCGCGCCCGTTCGGGGCCACCGACCGGGATCTGCGCGTCGGGCGCTACACATTGACGGCGCATACGACTCTGGAGCAGGTGGCGGCGATCGTGCGGTGACTCGGGCGGGCGGGCAGCCGGCGTTCGCCGGTGCCTACCGGGTGGACAGAAGAAAGCGGCCGCGCCTTCTCCGTGCGCGGCCGCTCGCATTTCCGCCCTCTGCTCCTAGAAATCGAAGTACATGGTGTACTCGTAGGGATGCGGACGCCGGTTCATGTCCGCGATCTCGTCCCGGCTTGATGGCTAGCCAGCGCTCGATCCGCTCCTCGTCGAAGACCCCGCCGCGCAGCAGGAACTCGTGGTCGTGCTCGAGCGCGTCGAGGGCGTCGGCCAGCGAACGGGGCAGGTAGTCGATGGGCTTGCGCTCATGTACAGGCACAGCTTCCGGCGCGAAGCCGAGTGCCACCGGGTCGATGCCCTTCTCGATACCGTCCAGCCCGGCCATGAGGATCGCCGCGCAGCAGAGGTACGGATTGGCGGTCAGGTCGGGGGGCCGGTACTCGACGCGGCGAAGGCTGGCATCACGCACATAGCTCGGGATGCGGATGGCCGCGCCGCGGTTGCTCTTGCCCATCGTGCGCACGGTCGGCGCCTCGAACCCGGGCACCAGGCGCTTGTAGCTGTTGGTGCTCGGATTGGTCAGCGCGCACAGTGCGGCGGAGTGGGTCAGGATGCCGCCCACGTAACTCAGCGCCAGCTTCGAGAGGCTGGCGAAGCCACTTGGGTCGTCGAAGATGTTGCGGCCGTTCTTGGTCAGGAACTGGTGCAGGTGCCAGCCGCTGCCGGCATTGTCGAGCAGCGGCTTGGGCATGAACGTGACCTTCAGCCCGTGACGTTCGGCCTGGTTGAACAGGATGTACTTCGACAGCACGGCGTGGTCGCCGGTCGTCGCCAGGTCGGCGAACCAGCCCTCGATCTCCTGCTGGCCCTGCGCCCCCACTTCGTGGTGGTGGTAGCGCACGGGAATGCCGAAGTCGGCCATGCAGGCGCAGACCTCGTCGCGGAAGTCGTCGTAGCGGTCATGCGGATTGCACGCATGGTAGGCGTTCTGGTAGAACGCCTCGCCGCTGTGCAGGCGCACGCCCGTGTCGTTGGCGCCGGAGGCGTGATTCGCGTCGGCGAAGATGTGGAACTCGTACTCCGGCCCCCACTGCGAGAGGTCGGCGATGCCCGAGTCGCGCAGCGCCTTCTCGGCGCGCCGCGCCAGGTGCCGGCTGTCCTGGTTGAACGGCGTGCGCGCGTCGTCGGCCAGGTGCGCCTGCGCGAACATCGTCAGGGTCGGCCGCTTGCGGAACGGGTCGAGGCAAGCCGTGTCCAGGTCGGGGATCATCACCATGTCGCTGGCTTCCACCTTCAGGAAGCCGTAGCTGGATCCGTCGAAGCCGATCCCCTCGCTGCAGACATCCTCGGTGAAGCGCGAAAGCGGGAACGACAGGTGGTGCAGACGACTCGCCAGGTCGAGCATCTTCAGGTCGATGAACTCGATGCAGCGGGATTCGGCGTCGCGCCGCACCTCGGAGAACGTCTTCGGAGTCATGTCACGCCCCTCAGGCCTGGTGCCTCGGATCGGTGCCAGCGCCCAACGAGCTGGCCGCCATGGCCATGCCTGCATTTGCGCCGGCCATCAGAATATAGGCGCCAGGCGTCATCGCGCCAATTTCCGCCGTGAAGGGCGCGGCCGCGGCCCCAGAGCGGACCAGGTCGGCCAGGGCTGCATCCAGTTCCCCGTATTCGAAGCGGAAGCCCGCCGCCCGCAACGCATTGGGCACGGCGCGCTGGCTGGCCAGGACGATCTCCGCCTTGCGCCCTAGCAGTAGACGCAACGCGAACGCAGGCACCGGCAGTCGGGCCGGCTTGCCCAGCACGCGGGACAGGGCGGCAATGAACTGGGACTGGGTCGGGGGATCAGGGGCCACGGCGTTGACCGGGCCCTCGATGGCAGGCTGGTCCAGCACGAAGAGGATAGCGCGCGCCAGATCGGCGCCGTGGATCCAGGGCACGTACTGCCGGCCGCTGCCGAGGCGGCCGCCGAATCCGGCCCGCACCGGCGAGACCAGTCGCGGCAACATGCCGCCGGCCGAGTCCAGGACCGCGCCGATGCGCAGCAGCACGACGCGCACGCGCTCATTGCCGGCCTCGCGGGCGGCGTTCTCCCATTCCACGGCCAGGCGTGCCAGGAAGCCGTCGCCGGGCGGTGCGCTTTCGCCAAGGGCGCGATCGCCCTGGTCGCCGTAGAAGCCGGCCGCCGATGCGCTCACCAGCGTCACCGGATGATCGGCCGCCGAAATGGCCGCCACGAGGTTACGTGTGCCGGCCAGTCGTGAACGCCGGATGCGCCGCAGCTTGCCGCGCGTCCACAGGCCGTTGCCGACCGACTCGCCGGCCAGGTTGATGACGGCATCGGCGGCGCCCACCGCCTCCTGCCAGTCGCCGCCCACGGCCGGATCGCCTTCGCGGATCTCGACGCCGGCCGGAAGGCGCGCGGCTGCCGTCGCCGCATTGCGCGTCAGGCAGGTGACCTGGTCACCGCGCGCCGCGAGCAGGGCAACGACCCTGCTGCCCACCATTCCGGTTGCACCCGTCACGAAAATCCGCATCTGCGCCCACCTCCCGGGGCCTCGGCCACCACCGGCGACCGGCACGCACGATAAGTCAGCCCCCCCCCGGTGTCCACCCGGCGGTTGCCGGGCCCGGGCCCGGGCGCGATAATGGTCCGAACCGCCAACGTCCAGGGAGTAGACGATGCAGTACGACAATTTTGACTGTGAGGTCGCCGACGGCTGCGCGACCGTCCGCCTGGTCGGACCCGGCGCGCCGGACCTGGGCGCAATGTGCGACGAGTTCGTCGACCTGATGCTTCGCCTGCAGGAGGACCGCGCGGCGCGCGTGATCCTGCTGACCGATGGCGATCACGCATTCGACCTGCACCGCGATCTCGAAGGCCTGGCCGGCTCGCGTGGCCGCGGCCGCGGGTTCGAGTTGCTGGCCGCCGAAGACGAGATCGCCCGCCGCATCGTCACGCTGACCTCTGAGTGCCCCAAGCCGGTGCTGGCGGCAACGCGCGGCGAGATCCGCAGCGTGGGCCTGGGCCTGTTCCTGGCCGCGGACATCCGTGTCGCGAGCGAGTCGGCCACGTTCACGGCGCCCGACATGTCGGGCGGACTCGTGGCCGGCTGGGGCCTGAACCTGACCCTGCCGCGCCTGCTCGGGCCCGGCCGCGCCCTCGAGTTCCTGTGGTCGAGCCGCACGGTAGCCGCACCCGAGGCGCTGCAGATGGGACTGATCGACCGCCTGCTCCCGGACGACCAATGGGAACAGGAACTTTTCGCACTCACGCGGAGGCTCAGCCAGATCCCCCAGCCGGCCGTGCACCTGACCAAGCTCGCGGAGCAGCAGTCTACCGTGCTCGACCTCACCTCGATGCTGGCCCTGGAATGGGAGTCGCAGCAGCAGTGCTGGGATTCGGACGAAACGAGCGAGGGCCTGCGCGCCTGGCGGGAGGGCCGCGTGCCGCACCTGGAAGCGGCGACGGGCAGCGACGAGGACGACGACTAGTCGGCTGCATCCACGGGCATCATGGTCATGGACATTCCGTGGGCATCACCATCATGGCTGGGCATCAAGAACAGGGGCCCGGGCAGTCTGCCCGGGCCCCTGTTCATTCGTTCCAACTTGATCCGACCAGCGGATTCAAGCGACTAGCGGAACAGGCTCTTCACGTTGCCGAAGCTGCTGGTCTCGGTGGCGACGACGCAGTCGCCGTTGATCGTCAGGATCGGGCTGCCGGTCGGCGAGATCGGACGCAGCTCGCGGATGACCTCATCGGTGCCCTGGAAGGCGGGAACCTTGGCGTCCAGCGAGTGGAAGAACACGCCGTTGCAGCTGATCGAGGCCGGGTTCGTGTTCTGGACCATCAGGGTCATGTCGGCGATGACGACGGTCCCGTTCACGGGCACCAGCGCCGTGGCCAGGCCAACCAGGTGCTCGCCCGGGTTGATGCCCAGGTCGATGAAGTTGCCGCCGCGCGGCACGAAGTTGAGCGACAGCACATTCGAATACGTGAGGGCGATTTCCCAGGCATTGATGTTCGGCGTCGACAGGCGGGTCAGCACCATGTAGGCCGGAATCGGCGTGAACGGCGCAGCCGAGCTGCAGTTCGAGGTGGCCGCTTCGTCGAAGTAGATACCGACGTTGTCAGCGGACCAATCCGTGGCGAAAGCACTGCCGGCAAGGGCAGTCAGGGTCAGCGCGAGGACGAGAGCCAGCTTCTTCATGTTGTCGCTCCTTGGAGATGGAAACGGTGAACAGGGGCTTCACGCTGCAAGGGAGGTTCAGATCTGGGGTCGGGCCCGCTGAACGTGTCACCTTTGTCATGATTATAGCACGGCGGGATATCCAATGCACAAGAAATATATCGCGAATGCTGACGTATTCGCCTTGCAAGTGGTTAATGTTGATAAATCGGCATCGGTTTTTCACGACAGTCCCGCGGGAAGCGGTCCGGGGCCAGGTTACTGCTGCATCGGGGTCGCCGAAGCCGCTCGCGAAGTGCTATTCTCCAGTGGTCCCATCCCCCCAGACAAGGGTTAACCCAGGAGGAACATGCTGCCATGAAACGACTTGTGATCATTTTGACCGCCACCCTGGCGTTCCTGGCAGCTGTGGCGGCCGCAGCGGCCACCCGCACCTACGACCCGCAGCCGGAAGACAGCTTTTCCCTGACCGTGCTCGAGAACCTGGCCGTGGCTCCGGACGGCTCGGCGGCCGCCTATACCGAGAATCGCTGGGGCGAGGGCAAGAAGGGGCGCAGCAGCGACCTGTGGGTCGTGGCGACCGCGGGCGGCGCCGCGCAGCGACTGACCTTCGATGGCTTCGGCGGGGGCGGCGTCACCTGGTCGACCGACGCGAAGTGGCTGTACTTCCTCGGCCGCGACAAGGCCGGCCGTGAGGCACCGCCGCGCGACGGGACGACGCAGGTCTGGCGGCTGCCGGCAGCCGGAGGCGCGCCGGTGGCCATGACGCGGGCGGCCAAGGGTGTGGACGCTTTCGAATTGTCGCCCGACGGCAGGGCCCTCTACTACGCGGTGGGCAGCGAGAAGACCGACGAGGCCTGGGGCGAGTTGCTGAAGAAATACGACGACCTGCACTACGGGCACGGCGTGACCGAATTGACGGAGGTGCGCCGCCTGGACCTGGACACCTGGCGCGACGACGTCGCCTACGCCGCGACACGCGTCATCACCGAGATGTCGCTGTCGCCCGACGGCAAGCTCCTGGCGATGATCACGACGCCGGACAACGAACTCATCTTCAAGGAGGGCTGGTCGCGGGTCGACGTCCTGGACCTGGCGAGCGGCGCGGTGACCGAACTGACGGACCAGACCTGGCGCGACGGGCACAAGTCACCCTTCGGCTGGATCGACGACCTGGCCTGGGCTGCGGACGGACGCGCGCTCGCCTTCACCATCTCCTACGACGGTTTCGCCACGGACATCTGGGTGGCCGAGGAGCGCGGCGGCGGCTGGCCGCTGCAGAAGATCGTCCGTCCCGACCCCTGGCACTGCGACGGCGGGCTGGCCTGGCGCGGCGCCGGGCGCACGCTGTGCTACCGCGGCGAGGCGATGGCCCGCGTGCAGGTCCTGGCCGTCGAGAACGTCTCCGGCGGCGCGCAGGGACGCACCGTGGAACTGACGCAGGGCGACCAGGTGGCCATCGCCTTCGGCTTCGACCGCAAGGGCGCGACACTGGTGGCCAACTGGGAGACGCCGACCGATGCCAACGACATCTACGCGGTCACCTCTCCCGTCAAGCATCGCCGGCTGACGCGCGTCAATCCGCAGATGGATTCCTGGAAGCTGCCGCAGACCAGCCACGTCAGCTGGACGGGCGCCGACGGCAGGACGTGCTGGGGCATCCTCGAGCTGCCGGCCGACTACGTACCCGGCAGCGGGCCGCTGCCGGCGATCATCGAACTGCACGGCGGCCCCACCGCCTCCACGCGCATCGGATACCGGCTGTGGATGTACGGACGTGGACTGATGCCTGCGCGCGGCTACGCGCTGCTCAGCCCCAATTACCGCGGCTCGACCGGCTACGGCGATGCCTTCCTCGAGGAACTGGTCGGGCGCGAGAACGACATCGAAGTGAAGGACATCGTCGCGGGCGTGCACTGGCTCGTGGACCAGGGCTATGCCGACCCGAAGAAGCTGGGCGTGACGGGCTGGAGCAACGGCGGCTATCTCACCAACTGCCTGATCACGGCCGAGCCCGACATGTTCGCTGCAGCCAGCAGCGGCGCCGGCGTGCTCGACATGGTGATCCAGTGGGGCACCGAGGACACGCCCGGCCACGTCATCAACTTCGTGGGCGGCCTGCCCTGGCAGCAGCCCGAGGCGTACCGGCACGCGTCACCGCTGTATGCACTGGACCGTGTGAAGACGCCGACCATCATCCACGTCGGCGGCGCCGACCCGCGCGTGCCCGTGGCGCACAGTCGCGCGCTCTACCGCGCACTCAAGCACTACCTGCACGTGCCCGTGCAGCTGGTCGAGTATCCGGGCGAGCCGCACGGGCTGACCACGCGGCACAACCGGATGGCCAAGATGGAATGGGACCTGGCCTGGTTCGACAAGTACCTGCTCGGCAAGACCGAATGAGACGGTAGCACGGGCGCCGGCCCGACTCAGCGGACAGCGGCGCCGGCCGCGGCAGCGAGACGATCGCAGGCCGCGGCCAGCGTCGCGCGCGGGCACCCGAAATTCAGGCGCAGGTAGCCGGGCGCCCCGAAATCGCGGCCGTCGCTGAGGCCCAGCCCGTGTTCGAGCACGTGCGCGGCCGGGTCGGGCACGGGCCACTGGCGGGCGTCGAGCCAGGCCAGGTAGGTCGCCTCCACGGGGGCCATCGTCAGCGGTGGCAACTGGGCGACGCGCGCCGCCACGTAATCCCGGTTGGCGCGCAGGTACCCTCGCAACGCGTCCAGCCACGGCGCGCCGTCCGACCAGGCAGCTTCGGCGGCGACGAGACCGAGCACGTTGACGTGGGGCACGATGCCGGCCATGGCCTGACGGAACCGGGCGCGCAAACCGGGGTCGCCGATGACGGCAGCGGCACAGCCAAGCCCCGGCAGGTTGAAGGTCTTGCTCGGTGCCAGCAGCGTGATGGTGCGTGCCGCGACCTCCGGCGACATCGCGGCGAACGGGACGTGCGGCCGGCCCGGTTCCAGCATCAGTTCGCTGTGGATCTCATCGCTGCAGACAACCAGGTCATGGCGCATCGCGAAGTCGGCCAGCTCGTCCAGTTCGTCGCGACGCCACGCCCGCCCGACCGGATTGTGCGGATGACAGAGCAGCAGCAGGCGCGTGCGCGCATCGGTGGCCGCACTGAGCGCCGCGTGGTCGAGGTACCAGCCGTCGCGGTTGTCGCCGCCGAGGGGCGCTGCGCGCAATTCGCGATCCGCCAGCGCCGGCACGCGCAGGAAAGGCCCGTAGACCGGCGGCGTCACGAGCACGCCGTCGCCCGCCTGCCCCACGGCCCGACAGGCCACCGTCAGGCCGCAGACCAGCCCCGGCAGCCACACGATCCACTCGGGATCGACGCGCCATCCGCACGAACGCTCGAGGGCCGCAGCCAGGACGCGAGCCAGGCGCGGGTCCGGCATCGCGTAGCCGAAGACGCCGTGCTCGACGCGGCGGCGCAGGGCGTCGATGACCGGCGGCGGGGCCGCGAAATCCATGTCGGCCACCCACAGGGGCAGCACATCGCGCCCGGCCCAGCGCTGCCACTTCTCGCTGTCGGTGCCGCGACGCTCGCGCGGCGTGTCGAAATCGAAGTCGGCGGTCATGCGCGCCCCGCTTCACGAAGGAAGGCATCCACCCGCTCGATGGCCGCCTGCGCGCCGGCGACGATCGCCCAGCGGCAGCCCGCCGCGCACTGGTCCAGGAAGGCGGCGCCGGGGTCGAAGTCGACCAGCACCACCGGCCGGCCGAATCGCAGGGCGAGGGCGATCTCGCTGAGCGTGCCGCCCGTGCCGCGGCAGGCCACGACGACATCGGAGGCTAGGATGTTGACCACGTTGCGCGCGGCGCCGAGGCCGGTGGGGATCACCAGGTCGAGGCCCTCGGCCGCGTCGTCGCGATCATCGCCGTAGAGGACACCGACCGTGAGCCCGCCCCCGGCGCGCGCCCCCGACACCGACGCCTGCATCACCCCGCCGGGCCGGCCGCCTGAAAGCAGGACCCAGCCGCGGCCCGCGATGAGTCGCCCCACTTCAAAGGCCAGGGCGGCCGTGGCCTCGTCGGCCTCGGTGCCGCCCATCACGCCGATCACGGTTCTGCGCATGCGCTCTCCTTCGTCCTTCCTGGACGCCACCGGTGGCAGGGACGGCACAGGATCGCAGATGGCGCCGCGGGCGGCAAGTTGGTTGCCGCATCAGGTGGGCGCGACGAGGAGGGCCTAGGCCTTCTGCAGGGTGAGCAACGGCTCGAGGTCGGTGCGTGTGAAGATGATGGGCACCCTGGTCAGGTGCTCGGCGCCGCGGGGTACGTGTGCTCCGTGGTCGAGCATCAGCGCGGTCGAGGTGCCGAGGTCGGCGATGAATGGCAGCAACTGGTCCAGCTGCTGGCGTGACAGGCACTGCCCGTCCATCAGGACCAGGCTGACTTCCTGCGCGCCGGGATCCTGGTTGAAGAACGACTGCATGGGAAACACACGGTGGCCGAGCTGGCGCAGGACGAGTTCGGACCAGTCGCGGCGGTCATCCTCGGTGGTGATGACGACGCACACGGCGCCCTTGTCGGGTGTCTGGCCGGTGTTCAGGCCGAGGTCCGGCAGCGCGATCTGCATGAACTCGGCCGTCTCGGCGATCTTCTGCCGCATGCCGTCCAGCGATGCCCGCAACCGGTCCTGGTTCGGGCAGTGCGCGTTGATCAACGCGCGCAGGTCGGCTTCGCTCGGCGTCGGCTCGCCCGAATGTCCCCAGACCGTGGCCAGCACGTCGGCCAGGGCCACCAGGCCGGTCAGCGGCTGCGAGCCGTCGGTTGCGCGCGCGAAATCATGGTGGTAACGCGCCGCGTTGCTGAAGGCCTCGGGCAATTCCCAGAACTGCAGCAGCCCCTGCCCTACCTGCGCGTGGGTCATGCCGATCGCCTCGGCCTCCGCCTCCAGGCGGTCGCGCGTCGAATCCTTCAGGATGGGCCCGTAGATGTCGGGCACGGCGGCTGCCAGCACATAGGCGCCGATGTCGTGCATGAGGCCGACGAGAAAAGCCTCTTCCGGGTCGATGCGTCGCTGGCCGAGCAGCGCCATGTTCTGCGCGGCGGCTCCTGTCGCCAGCGAATGGGACCAGAACGACTTCATGTCGATCGTCGATTCCAGCGACTTCAACATCTCGATGGAGCCGAACCCGAGGGCCAGGTTGCGCACCCCGGTGAAACCGAGCACCACCACGGCGCGACTGATGGTCGTGACTTCGGTCGGCATGCCGTAGAACGATGAATTGACGAGTTTCAGGACCTTGCCGGCCAGCGCCTGGTCGCTCGAAAGGACACGCGCGACCTCGCCCGCCGTGGCGTTCTCGCTGCCGAGCACGGTCATCAACTTGCCGGGTCACCGCCGGCAACGGCGGCAGGTTCCGCATGACGGACATGATCCGGGCCTTGACGCGGTCGACAGTCACGCTGGCGCCCCTCTGCAGGCATGGCGGACAGGCCGGCCACAGTGGCCGGGCTGGTGGTTCAGGCAAGGGATCGGACCTGTGAGGGTTTCCTTGAGCGTTGATTGGCCGGGGCCTTACGCATTGCCGGGCCTCAGTCGTCTTCGGGGTCCTGCCCGGCCGCAGGCGGGGCGCCACGCCGCAGGAGGGGCCCGAAACGCCCCGAAACCTCGTCCAGGACCCGGTCCAGGCGACGGTTCCGCTCGCGGCCCGGCTCACCGAACAGGCTCCCCTGGCCCGTGGCGGGGCCGTGCTCGAGATTGGCGGCCGTCACGCCCACCAGCCGCAGCGGCCGCGCCCCCGTCCCAACCGCGACTCCAGAAGCTCCCGCGCGGCATCGCGGATCTCGACGCCGCCGTCCGTCGCCTCGGGCAGGGTCAGCGACCGCGTCACCGTGGTGAAATCGGGGTAGCGGGCCTTCAGCACGATGGTGCGCGCGCGCAGGCTGTCGGACCGCAGGCGCCGGGAAACCTTGTCGGCCAGGCCGTCACACACGGCGCGAAGCTGCTCCGCATCGCCGATGTCCTCGGCAAAGGTGAGCTCGTTGCCGACAGAGCGGGCTTCGTGGGCGGGGACGACAGGCCGGTCGTCGCGGCCGGCCGCCAACGCCACGAGGTGGTGCACGTGCGGCCCGAAGCGTGCCTCGAGGTCGCGCGGATCGCGCAGCAGCAGGTCGCCGATGCGTTCGATGCCGGCGGCACGGAACTGCCCGGACGCCACGCGACCGACGCCCCACAGCCGTTCGATCTCGAGCCCGGCGATGCGTTCGCGCCCCTGGTCGGGCTCGATGACGACCAGGCCGTCGGGCTTCTCTAGGTCCGAGGCCAGCTTGGCCAGGAACTTGTTCCCGGCCACGCCGACCGAGGCCGTCAGTCCCGTCTCCGCCTTCACGCGCGCCTTGATGTCGGCGGCAATGACCGGCGGCGGGCCCAGCAGGCGGCGGCACCCGCTGACGTCGAGGAAGGCCTCGTCGATGGACAGCGGCTCGACCAGCGGCGTGTAACCGCGCAGCAGCGCCATGATGACGCCGGAGACCTCGAAGTACCGGTCGGGCCGCGGCCGCAGGAAGACCCCATCGGGACAGAGCTGCCGGGCGCGCCCGGCGCTCATGGCGCTGCGCACGCCGAACCGCCGCGCTTCGTAGCTCGCCGCCGAGACGACGCCCCGCCCTTCGGGCGTGCCGCCGACGATGACCGGGCGCCCGCGCAGCGACGGGTCGTCGAGCACCTCGACCGAGGCATAGAAGGCGTCCATGTCGACGTGCAGGACCGCGCGTTCGTGGCCGCTGTCCCAGGGCGCAATGGGCAAGGCAGGGCTCCCGCAGGCTCGAGACGACGACCATGCCCGGCGGCCGGTCGCACCGGGAGAAAATAACGCGAAAATCGTCGCAAAACAAGCCCGGCCGTTCCGGGGACCACGCGCGGGAACCGCCGCCGGAATGCTCCTGTTTCACGGGGTTTGACTCGGCACCGCGCACCGCCTACCCTCGCTGGATGGCGGCCGTCACCTCGGCGCGGGATGTCCCCGCGGCCGGCAGGCCGGTTGCGGGGGAACAGGCGCATGGTCACCGTCCGGCCGGCCAGGGAACGCGGGCACTTCGACCACGGGTGGCTCGACACCCGCCACACCTTTTCGTTCGGCGACTACCACGACCCCGCCCACATGGGGTTCGGCCCCCTGCGCGCCATCAACGAGGATGTCGTCGCGCCGGGCGCGGGCTTCGCCCGCCACCTGCACCACGACATGGAGATCGTAACGTGGGTGCTGGAAGGCGAGCTCGAACACCAGGACAGCCTGGGCCACACCTCGGTGATCCGGCGGGGACTGCTCCAGCGCATGACCGCCGGCACGGGCATCGAGCACAGCGAAGTGAACGCATCGCAGAAGTTGCCGGTGCGCCTGATGCAGATCTGGATGCGTCCGGATCGGCCCGGTCATCGGCCCGAGTACGAGCAGCGCCACCTGCCCCTTCCCGAACGGCGCAACAAGCTGCGGCTGGCCGTCTCGGGAGACGGCGCCGACGGTTCGCTGCGCTGGCACCAGGACGCGCGCCTGTGGGTCGCCGAGATCAGCGCTGACGTGACGCTCGAGCATGTGCTGCCGCCGGGTCGGCGGGCCTGGATCCACGTCACGGGCGGGCGCGTCGCCGTCAATGCGGTCGGGCTGGTGGCCGGTGACGGTGCCGCGATCGAGGACGTGTCACGCATCGATCTGGCGGCCGACGGCGAGTGCGCCTTACTTCTGTTCGACCTGCCCTGAGCCGGGCCGCGGCCGGGCACCATCGTCGGGTTCGGCGTGCGCGGAAGGGATGGCGCCCGGAATCATGTGTGGCCGTATCGTCCTCAGTTCCGCCCCCCATGTCCTGGCCGAGACATTCTACCTGGATGTCGTGCCCGACCTCGCCCCGCGCTGGAACATCGCCCCCGGGACCGACATCGCGGCCGTGGTGCCCAACCCCGGCAGCCCCGGCAATCTCGTGCGCATGCTCCGCTGGGGACTGGTACCGCCGTGGGACCGGGGCGATGGCGGCGCGCCGCAGTTGATCAATGCGCGCGCCGAGACCGTGCTCGAGAAGCCCGCGTTCCGCGAGGCGTTCCGGCATCGGCGCTGCCTGGTGCCGGCCGACGGCTTCTACGAGTGGCAGAAGCGCGACGGCGGCAACCAGCCCTTCCACTTCCGCGCCCGCGACGGACGGCCGCTGGCGCTGGCCGGTCTCTGGGAGCCGCGCGAGCAGCCGGGCGGCCGGCAGTTCGCCACCGGCGCCATCGTGACGGCGGCCGCCAACGCGACCATGCGCCCGGTGCACCATCGCATGCCGGTCATCCTGCCGCCGTCGGCCTGGAAGATGTGGCTTGGCGCCCCGCCCGAAGAGGCGGAGAATCTGCTGGCGCTGCTTGAGCCCGCGCCCGCCGACCTGCTGCTGTCGCACCCGGTCACCCGTCAGGTGGGTAGTCCCTCGTTCGACCGCCCCGAATGCGTGGAACCGGTCGAGGACGAGCGTCGCGGCCAGCTGAACCTTTTCGGCTGAACATCACCCTGAAAGAGGCCATGAAGAACGAAGACACCCCGGTGCCCCATGCTGTGGGGCCGCGCCTGTTCCTCGACACCGCCGACACCGGAGCCTGGGAACGGCTGCTGCCCACGGGCATCTTCCACGGTGTCACGACGAATCCGCTGCTGCTCGAACGCGCCCACCTTGCGTGCGAGGTGGCCGTGCTCGCGGACCTCGCGCGCCGGGCCGCGGACCTCGGCGCGAGGGAGATCCACCTGCAGACCTGGGGCGACGATGCCGCAGCCCTGGAGCAGACGGGCCTGCGGATCGCCGAGGCGACGACCGGTGGGCTGACCGTGCTCGTGAAGGTGCCGGCGACCGCGGCGGGCTTCCGCGCGACGGCGCGATTGCGGGCGGCCGGGCTCGCAGTGACGCTGACGGCCGTGTACAACGCGGGTCAGGTGCTGGCGGCAGCGGCGGCGGGCGCGGCCTATGCGGCGCCCTACCTCGGTCGCCTCGACGACGCCGGCCGCGACGGGCGCAAGGTGGTGCTGGCCATGCAGGCGGTGTTGCGATCGACCGGCACGGAGACGCGCCTGCTGGTGGCGAGCCTGCGCGGGCCCGAGCGCGTGATCGAACTGGCGCGCCTGGGCCTGGACACGTTCACCTTCGGTCCCGAGGTGGCCGACGCGCTGCTGCACGATGAACTGACCGACGCGGCGGCTGCCGCGTTCGCCAAATCGGCCCAAAAGAAATAGCCGGCTCAGCGCAGGTAGTCGGACAGGAGCCCCGCGAGCAGGTCCGGTGCCAGGCGCATCTGGTCGGGCGGCAGCACGTAGGCCACGCGCAGCTGCGTGCGGCCGGGGTTGGGCCGGCCGGCCGGGACGCTGTAGAATCCCGCCATCGGAGCCGTCAACAGCGTCAACGGGCGACCGTCGACCTCGCGCCGGCCCGAACGTGCACACCAGCGCACGAACGCGACACCGTCGAATTCGGCCGGTACCACCGCGCGCAGGTCCACCACCGAGTAGATGCTGGCGTCGGGACTCGAGACCACGGCGCCGGGAATCAGCTCGCGCGTCCGCACGGTGAAGTCCTTCAGCATCGCGCCGTAGTAGGCGCGCTGCGCCGTGAACCATTGCTGCAGTTCCGCGTGCGGCACGTGCGCGATGGCGCCGAAGATATGCTGGCCGATGGCGTTGGCGCAGAGGCTGGCCGTGTTCTCGGCCACAGCGCGCTGGTGGAAGACGGCGCTGTCGGTGACCAGGGCCCCGATGCGCAGCCCGCAGGCGTTCCAGACCTTCGACGTGGTCTCGATGCTGATGCGACGGCCGACCAGGCCCGGCGCATCGGCCTCGCCCAGGCCCCACACGCTCACCGGCGGTCCCTCGACATAATACAACTCGCGGTAGGCCTCATCGGAGACGTACCAGGCGTCGTGCTTCACGCAGAGCCGCGCCAGCGCCGCCAGCGAGGCGCGGTCGTAGAGGTGGCCGGTCGGGTTGTCGTACGGGATGACCACCACGGCGCCGGGCTTCTCCGCCGCCATGACGCGATCGATCTCCGCTTCCGAAGGCAGCGAGAAGCGCCCGTCCGGGCCCATCGTCCGCGTGATGGAGACCGTGCGCCGGCCCAGCCGCTCGGCGAAGGCCTTGTAGTTCGTGTAGGCGGCGTCGATCAGCAGCAGCGGGCGCTCGTTCGAGCCCGCCGCACCACAGCACCCGACGATGACCAGTTCCATGGCCTGGCTGCCGCCGTCGGTGATCTGGCTGAACAGGTCCGTGGTGTCGAAGCCGCTGGCGGCGATCACGTTGCGGAAGGCGGCATTCGTCTCGGCCAGTCCCACGGTGGCCGTGTAGCCCACCACGCCCTGTGCGAAAGGCGATCCGGGCTCGCCGAGGGTGCGCAGCCGCTGCTGCATGGCCGGATGCATGGGCAGGGAGACGTTGCCGATGGCGGCGTTGTATGCCTGCGTGCCGTCGTGGCGGGCGGCGAACTCGATCTGCGCCATGCGGATGACCGATGGCGTGCGGGACGCGAAATGGGCGGACAGCGTCGGGCCGGACATGCTGCACCCTTCGTTGGGATGCGCGGCTGTGGACCCGCGGCGTGGCGCGACGAACAGCGGCGCCGACACGGGCGGTGGCCGCGGCGCCGCCGCCCCCGGCGGCGGCCCGACAATGTTGGGGTCCGCCGCAGGGGCGCGCAACGGGAAAAAAGAGGCGGCCCGCTCCCCCGGGGAGTGGGCCGCCATGTACGCGGTGATCGATCCGCTACTTCACCAGCATCGGCGCGATCACGACGCTGATGACGGCCATCAGCTTGATCAGGATGTTGAGGCTCGGGCCCGAGGTGTCCTTGAACGGGTCACCCACGGTGTCGCCGACCACGGCCGCCTTGTGCGCTTCCGAACCCTTGCCGCCGAAATGACCCGCCTCGATGTGCTTCTTGGCATTGTCCCAGGCGCCGCCGGCGTTGGACTGGAAGATCGCCAGCAGCACGCCCGAGGCCGTGACGCCGGCCAGCAGGCCGCCCAGCATCTCGGTGCCGCCCAGGAAACCGACCGCCACCGGCGTGGCGACGGCCAGCAGGCCGGGCAGGATCATCTCGCGGATCGCGGCCGTCGTGGAGATATCGACACAGCGCCGGAAGTCGGCCGTACCGGTGCCCTCCATCAGGCCGGGGATCTCACGGAACTGCCGGCGCACCTCCTCGATCATCGCGAAGGCCGCGCGGCCGACAGCCTCCATCGAGAAGGCCGAGAACAGGAACGGCAGCATGGCGCCGAAGAACAGTCCGACCAGCACCGCGGGCACGAGCAGGTCGATCGTCTTCAGCCCGACGATCTGCTGATATGCGCTGAACATGGCCAGGGCCGTCAGGGCCGCCGAGCCGATCGCGAAGCCCTTGCCGATGGCCGCCGTCGTGTTGCCCACAGCGTCGAGCTTGTCGGTGCGCGCGCGCACTTCCTTGCCCAGGCCGGCCATCTCGCTGATGCCGCCGGCATTGTCGGCGATCGGTCCGTAGGCGTCGACCGCCAGCTGGATGCCGGTGGTCGACAGCATGCCCAGGGCGGCGATCGCGATGCCGTAGAGCCCCGCGAACTTGTGCGCCACCAGGATGACGATGCCCAGCACGATGATCGGCAGCGCCGTGGACTTCATGCCCAGGCCCAGGCCGGCGATGATGTTGGTGGCCGCGCCGGTCTCGCTCTGGCGGGCGATGGCGCGCGCCGAGGGCTTGTCCTCGGCCGTGTAGAACTCGGTGATGATGCCGATGGCGATGCCGCCGGCCAGGCCGGCGATCGTCGCCAGGAATACGCCCGAGGCGTGCGCCGGGAGCAGGGCGTCGATGACGAACCAGCTGGCGATCGTCATGATGATACCCGCCCCGAAGGTGCCGATGTTCAGCGCCTGCTGCGGGTTGCCGCCTTCCTTCACGCGCACGAGGAACGTGCCCAGGATGCTCATGACGATGCCGACGCCCGCAAGCACCAGCGGCAGCATGACGGCATTCAGCACCGGCACCGAATTGGCAGCGGCGAAGCCGGTGCCGAGGATCATGGCGCCGACGATGGCGCCCACGTACGACTCGAAGAGGTCGGCGCCCATGCCGGCCACGTCGCCCACGTTGTCGCCCACGTTGTCGGCGATGACGGCGGGGTTGCGCGGGTCGTCCTCGGGAATGCCGGCCTCGACCTTGCCGACCAGGTCGGCGCCGACGTCGGCGGCCTTGGTGTAGATGCCGCCGCCCACGCGCGCGAACAGCGCGATGGAACTGGCGCCCAGCGAGAAGCCCGAGAGCACCTGCAGCATGCGGTCGGTGCCCCAGCTCGCGTGGAACATCTGGTCGAAGATGATATAGAGCAGGCTCAGGCCCAGGACGCCGAGCCCGACCACGACCATGCCCATCACCGTGCCGCCGGCAAAGGCGACCAGCAGGGCCGGGTTCAGGCCGATGCGCGCCGCGGCCGTGGTACGGACGTTGGCGCGGGTGGCGATGCGCATGCCGAAGTACCCGGCCAGCGCCGAACAGACGGCGCCGACGACGAACGACAGGCCGATCAGCGCGTGGCTGTTCGGCTGGTTCGCGTTGCCGAACGCGAGCAGCACGCCGACGACGGCCACGAAGACCGCCAGCACGCGGTACTCGCGGTTCAGGAAGGCCATCGCGCCTTCCTGGATGTGGCCGGCGATGATCTGCATCTTCTGGTCACCCGCATCCTGGCGCGTGACCCAGGCAGCCTTGTAGGCCGCAAAGGCAAGCGCCAGCAATCCGGCGACGGGGATGAGGTAGATGAGATTCACAATTCTCCTCCCACGGAGTCGGCAAGGACCGGGAATCGGCCTCGAGGTGGGCAAAAGAGCAGACGCCCCGCCGGGGCGTCTGCCCAGAAACAACGCGTAACTCTAGCAGATGCCGCCACTTCCTGCAAGCGCCGACCCAGGACGGGCCCCAGCCCTTGTCCCGCAAGCACTTGCAACGGCACCCTACTTTCCGGCGATCTCCACCAGTTCGACGTCGAACACCAGGTCGGCATCGGGCGGAATCGGCCCGCCGGGCGTGCCCCGCTTGCCGTACCCGAGCACCGACGGGATGATCAGGCGGGCCTTGGTGCCCACCTTCAGGCCGCGCAGGCCGGCGTCCCAGCCGGGAATGACCATGCCGGCGCCCAGCGTGAAGCGGAACGGCTCGCCGCGGTCGAGCGACGAATCGAACTTCTCGCCGACGGCGCCGTCCTTCCACAACGAACCGGTGTAGTGCACGGCGATCTGGTCGCCGGGCGCAGCGACCGCGCCGGTGCCTTCCTGCTGCACCTGCACGTCGACCTTGGGCAGGCCGACGAGGCTGATATCGAAGATCAGCGTCGAATTGGCGGGGATCACGGGCGGACGACCCTCGACGCCGTAAGCGAGCTCGGGCGCGATGATCAGCGTGCGCTTGCCGCCGATCTTCATGCCCATGATGCCCTTGTCCCAGCCCGGGATGACGAAGCCGCTGCCGACCGGGAAGGCGATCGGGTCGCCGCGGTCCAGCGAGCTGTCGAACTTGGTGCCCTTGACGGGCTTCTTCGTCTTCTCGTCCTCGACCTGCAGCCAGCCGGTGTAATGGGCCAGCACGTAGTCGCCCGACTTGACCTCGTCGCCGGTACCGACCAGCGAATCCACATAGCTCAAACCCGGTTCGATGACCACAGCAGGGACCTCCGCTGCCTTGCCGCCGCTCTTGCAGCCGGTCACGGCGACCAGCAGGATCGCGGCCAGGACCGCCGCCGTCTTCATGGCTCTCGACATGGTCTTCCTTTCCAGATGAGGAAGGCGCCCGCGAGCCGCTGGCGGCGGGGGCCGGTGGAACGGCCGGAATGTGGCACACCGGCCCCGGATTGGCAAAGGGTTGTGCCGCCGAGATTGTGCCCGGCCCGGCTGATGCCCCGGGCCGGACATGAACACCAACACCAACACCTTCGTCCCACCCCACTGCCCAAACTCCAACTGCCCATTCCACAGCGGGTTGCGCCAACGCTGGCGTTTCAAGCGCATTGGCTACCACTGGAGTCACTGCCAGAAAAAGCGTATCCCCAGGTTCCTCTGCCTGTGCTGCCGCCGCTCCTTCAGCTCCCAGACGTTTGCGACGACCTACTGGCTCAAGAAGCCGGAAGTCCTTGGCCAGCTCGTCATGAAAACCGTCGGCTGCATGGCCAATCGCCAGATCGCGCGCGACCTCCGCGTCGCACCCTCCACCATCGATCGCCAGCTGGCGCGGCTCGGCCGGCACTGTCTGCTGTACCACACGCAGCAGATGCAGGCCGCCAGGCCGGCTTCCGCCGTCGTCATCGACGGCTTCGTGACCTTCGAGCATTCGCAGTTCTGGCCGTTCCACCACCATCCGGCCATCGAGCCCGGATCCGATCTCATCGTCTACTTCACCGACAGCGAGGTGCGCCGTTCCGGCACCATGACCGATGCCCAGAAGCGCAAGCGCGAGCGCCTCGAGCAGCAGTACGGGCGGCCTGACCCCAAGGCGGTGTTGAAGGATGTGACGCACCTGCTTGAGGTTGTCGCCGGTGGTCAACGGCGGCTGACAGTGTTGAGCGACGAGCACCAGGCGTATCCCCGGGCAATCCGGCAGTTGCGTTGTGAAGTGACGCATCTGGTGACATCGAGCAAGGAGCGGCGGGATGCGCGTAACCGACTCTTCCCGGTGAATCTGGCGGACATGCTGTTGCGACACAGCAGTGCCAATCACAAGCGGGAGACGATCGCTTGGTCGAAGCGGCGGCAGGCGAGCGCTGAACGGTTGGCGGTGTTTCTGGTTTGGCGCAACTACATGAAGGGTCGGAAGGAGAAGGTCCGGGGAAGCCCGACGCCGGCCCAGGTGCGGGGGATGAGGCCGGATCGGCTGGAGATTGCGGAGCTGCTGGAGAGTCGGTTGTTCGCGAGTCGGATCACCCTGCCGGGGCGGTGGCTGGAGTACTACGGGCGGCGGGTGCGGACGCGTGTTTTGGAGCGGCAGCGGGCGCATGATTTGAAGTACGCGTTCTAGAAACCAAGAGAGCCAGCCGCGCCATTGCCTGACGCGGCCGGACACAATTTCTGCGGCACAACCATTCTGCGGCGCCAGGCGGTAGGTCGGCGCGGCGCCGTGATGACCGCGCGGTTGTTGTCCAGGTACTCCCACGCCAGCGCCAAGGCGACGCCGCCGCACAGCCCCATGAAGGCGAGGATGGCCGCGGCCCGCGCCTTGCGCGGTCGCACCGGCTTCTCGGTGACGGCGACCGACCCGACGCGCTGCAGCGGCGAGGCCAGGTCGAGCTTCGTCTTTTCCCCCTGCCAGTCCGCCTGCAGCAGGGCGAGGTCACGGGGAAGGTCGCGCTCAAGGACGATATTGAGGTCGCGGATCTTCTGTTCGACATCCGCCTGTTTTTTCGCCAGCTCGATCTCCAGGACCAGGCGCAGCCGGCGCATCTGCAGGTCGTTGGCCTTGATGACGGCCTCGAGGCTGTCGGCGCGGACCGCTGCGTTGATGGCCATGTGCGAGATGCGGTTGACCGTGGACAGCAGTTCGCCGGCCCGTCCTGCCTGCTCGCGGCTGGCGGTCTGCAACAGCACCTCGGAGACCGGACCGCCTCCCTCGCCGGAGGCCACCTTGACGCCGGTCGTCGCTTCGGTCTGCATGGTGATGGCGAGCAGCTTTTCGGCTTCGCCCACCCGCCCGCGGGCGGCGACGGACTCGGTGCGCAGCTCGGTCACCGCGCGCCCGCGCCAGGCGTTCTCTTCGGCCAGGCGCTGCAGGTCCAGCTCGATGCCGCGACGCTCCATGCCCACGAGCGTCAATTCCCGCTTCTGCTCCTCGATGCGCAGTTGCGTGCGTTCCTTCTCGGCATCGACCTTCACCATGTCCTGCGTGAGGCGCTCCATCTTCAGCCGCGCATTGCGTTGCGTCAGGTGCAGGCTGCTGCCCAGCGAATCGACGAGTGCCTGGCGGTTGAAGGCGTCGATGCCGCTGTCGAGTACCTCGCGGGCCTTCTCCGGGCTGTGCGAGAGGTTGGTCAGCGTGATGACGTCGCCACCCTGGACGAAGTTCAGGCTGGGCACGAACTCGGCGTCGATGACCGGCGCCACCTTCAGGTAGGAGAACCCGGGCTGGTCCTGGAATTCACGCCAGTACAGGCGCTTCTCGTACCACCCGACAATGTCCTCGAGCGCCGTCTCGCGGATGGGCCCGCCCTCGGCGTTGTAGGCCAC
Source organism: bacterium (assembly GCA_016703265.1). NCBI lineage: Bacteria > bacterium. The sequence continues at coordinate 440,101 of JADJCK010000007.1, read as the reverse complement.
GATGCCGGGCCGCACCTGCGCCGTGGCGCGGTACAGCGGCTTGACGATGAGCCCGTAGGCCACGCCGGCAACCAGGCCCAGGCCCAGGGCACCGAGCACAAGCCCCCGACGCCGATACAGGATATTGAGCACACCGCCGACCGACAGGATGCCGACGGCCTCCGAGGGCTCTACCAGATGCGGATCCAGGGACAAGTCGGTTCTCCCGTCAGCCCAGCAGCTGCTTGAACTTCGCGGTGGACTCCTCCAGTACCTGCGCGTGCAGGGACTGCCCGTGGGAGTCCATCGTCACCACGGCCGGGAAGCGCTCGACCTGGAACTCCCAGATCGCCTCCGGCGAACCGAACTTCTCGGCCAGGTGCACGCCCTTGACCGCCACGACCCGCTCGGCCAGCACCTGCGCAGCGCCGCCCACTGCGTGCAGGTAAACGCCACCCACCTTCTGGCAGTACTGCAGCGTCTTGGGCCCCATGCCGCCCTTGCCGATGACGGCGCGGATACCGTACTGCTCCATGAGCGGGCCCTGGTAGGGCTCCTCGCGGATGCTGGTGGTCGGACCGGCGGCCTTGACGACCCACTTGCCGCCTTCCTTCACCACGACGGGGCCGCAATGGTAGATGATACTGTCCTTCAGGTCGACCGGCGGCTTGCCGCCGTCGTGAAGGTATTTGTGCACCGCATCGCGCCCGGTGAAGATCAGCCCGGTGATCTCCACCATGTCGCCCACATGAAGGGCGCGGATCTTGGCTTCGGTGAACGGGGCTTCCAGCAGCATGATCCCAGCCTCCTAGGATTCGTAGAGCCAGCGCGAGATGCGCCCGCTCTCCGAGAGCACGAACCCGTTGCGCCGGAAGGCCCAGCACATGTACGCGATCGAGACGAAGAACGACGCGGGCACGCGATTGCGATGCGTGATCTTGACGCCCAGCAGCGTGGTGGCCCCGCCGAAGCCCATCGGCCCCACCCCAAGGCCATTGCCTTCCTTCATGATCTGTCGCTCGAGCTTCGCCAGCCGCGCGTCCTCGTTGACGTCGTCGAGTTCGCGGAAGAGGGTCTCCTTGGCCGCGATGTAGCCGGTGCCGCGGTCGCCGCCGATGCACACGCCGAGAATGCCCGGCCCGCAGCCCTTGCCCTGCGCCTGCAGCACGCCGTCGAGCACCACGCGACGTACACCTTCCAGGTCGCGACCGGCGCCCAGCTTCGTGTCGGGCAGGCTGTACTGCGTGCTCACGTTCTCGCAGCCGCCGCCCTTGAGCATCATGCGGACCGTGAGCGACTTCCCGCTGGCCTGGTGGAAGTGGAACGACGGGTTACCGGGGCCGAGGTTGTCGCCCGAGTTCGCGCCGGTGACGGAGTCGACCGAATTCTGCCGCAGGTAGCCCACGCGTGTCGCCTCAACGACGGCCTTCTCGTAGGCCTTGCGGAAGGTCTTCTCGTCGCACCACTTCGGCAGCTCGGCGTAGCAGATGATGGTGCCCGTGTCCTGGCACAGCGGCTGCGACTTGTCCTTGGCCATCACGATGTTGTCGCGGATCACCTCGAGCGCGTAGCGGGCGTTCGAGCCCGGCTTCTCGCGGCGGGCGCCCGCCTCGACGGCGCGCACCACGTCGGTCGGCAGTTCTGCCGAGGTGCGGCGTATCAGCTCGAGCAGGTTCTTCTGCAATACCCTGGCGTCCATGGAACGCTCCTTGGGGGTGATGGAACGGGTGGGAACAGGGGCCGGCGGCCCGCCCGGGGATAGTAGCCCCGCCCCCGCAGGCGGTCAACCGCGCGGGCGAAGCCGGGCGCAGCCCCGGATACCGCCCTTGCCGCGTGACCGGCGGCCGGACCGCGCTTATCATGGCGCCACGGGCCCGGCCTGCCGTCGGCCCGCTCCCAACCCCGGAGAGCGACATGAAGTACCTTCTGCTCGGTGCCGGCCTGCAGGGCACGGCCATCGCCCACGACCTGCTCCGCCACGCCGAGGGCACCACGGGCCTGGTGGCCGTGGACTCGGACGCCGACTCGCTGGAACGCCTTGCGGCCCGCTTCGGCGACGCCCGGTTCCGCGTGGCGCCCGGTTATGTGCAGGACCAGGCGTTCCTCGCCCCGCTGATGAAGGAAGCCGATGTCGTCATCAGCGCCGTCAACTACTGGTACAACGTGCCCCTGGCCAGCCAGGCCATCGGGCAGCGCGCGCACTTCCTGGACCTCGGGGGCAACAACGACGTCGTGGCCCGCGAATTCGCCCTGGATGCGGCGGCCCGCGATGCGGGCGTGGCCATCGTGCCGGACTGCGGCCTGGCACCGGGCCTGGCCGGCATCCTCGGCTACTGGCTGACGACGCGGCTCGCGAAAACGGCTTCGTTGCGCCTGCGCGTCGGAGGTTTGCCCCTGCAGCCGCGCCCACCGATGAACTACAAGATCGTGTTCTCGGTCGAGGGCCTGATCAATGAGTACATCGAGCCGGCAGTGGTCATTCGCGGCGGCAGGCTCGATACCGTGCCCTCGCTCACCGAGTTGGAGACCCTCACCTTCCCTGAGCCGTTCGGCGAACTCGAGGCGTTCCAGACCAGCGGCGGCACCTCCACGCTGCCGCAGACGCTGGCCGGCCGCGTGCCCGAACTGGACTACAAGACCATCCGCTACAAGGGCCACTGCGCCCAGTTCCGCCTGCTGCGCGAGCTGGGGCTGACCGACGACCGGCCGCTGGCCTTCCCGGGCGGCGAGGTGAGCCCGCGCCAGATGCTGGCCAACCGGCTGAAGAACGCGCTCGAGATGCCCGGCCCGGACGCGGTGCTCGTGCTGGTCGTGGCCGAGGGCTGGGATGCCGCGGGCGAACCGAAGCGGCTGGCGGTGCGCATCATCGACCGGCACGACGACGCCACCGGCCTGTCGGCGATGATGCGCATGACGGGCTTCCCGGCCGCGATCATCGCGCGTATGCTGGCCTCAGGAACGCTGGACGCCGTCGGGGCCTGCTGCCAGGAACTGATCGTGCCGGGGCAGGACATGGCCGCCGAACTGCGGCGCCGCGGCATCGATCTCGTCGAGACCGAAAGCCGGCCCGACGAACCGTTGCCGGTGGCCTGACCGGGCGGCCCGATTTTCCGGCGAACCTTTGGCCGCCCCGGCTCGTAGCAGGGGACGGTCCCGGCGCGGCGGCGTGGTCTTGCCGCCTGCCGCCCCGGCCACCTGTCACCGTCCCCGCCCTGGAGGAATTCCATGAAGAAGCTCCTGCCCTGCCTGGCCGCCGTATCCCTGGTCGCGGCGGTCCTGGCCATCGGCGGTTGCGGCAAGAAGTCGCCGCCGCCGGCCACGACCGTCGCCGAGGCGCCCGCACCCCTGATCGACCGCGAACTGTTCTTCGGCGACCCGGAAATCTCGGGCTCGCAGCTGTCTCCCGACGGCAAGTGGCTGAGCTTCCTCAAGCCGCACAACGGTGCGCGCAACATCTGGGTCAAGGGTGCCGACGAGCCGTTCACGGCCGCCCGCCCGGTAACCGCCGACAAGCGCCCGGTGCCCGGCTACTTCTGGAGCCGCGACGGGCGCTACGTCCTCTACGTCCAGGACCGGGACGGCGACGAGAACTTCCACGTCTGGGCCGTGGACCCGGCCGGCGCCCCGCAGGGCGAGGCCAACGTTCCCCAGGCCCGCGACCTGACATCGGCGCCCGGTGTGCGCGCGCAGATCCTGTCGATGCCGCGCAGCCTGCCGGACGTGATGATGGTCGGCCTGAACGAACGCGACCCGCGCTTCCACGACATCTACCGGGTGGAGATCTCGACCGGGCAGCGGAAGCTCGTGCGCGAGAACAAGGAGGAAGTCGGGGCCTGGGTCTTCGACAACGAGGGCCAGCTGCGCCTGGCCTGGAAGGAGAAGCCCGGCGGCGGCGGCGACCTGCTGCGCGTGGGCCTGCAGGGCCTCGAGCCCATCGCCTCGGCCACGTTCGAGGAGGACATCACGCCGTTGCAGTTCCATCCCGACGGCCGGCAGTGCTACATCTCGACCAACATCGGCGCCGACATCGACCTGGCGCGGCTGATGCTGCTGGACGTCGAGACGGGTACCTGGACCTTTGTCGAGCAGGATCCCGAGGGCGAGGTCGACTTCAGCGGCGGTGTCTTCCACCCGCAGACCGACGAACTGATCGCCACTTCGTACACCGGCGATCGCGACCGCGTGTACCCGAAGACCGCCGAGGCGCAGAAGCTCTGGGACGCGCTGCGCAAGGCGATGCCCGAGGGGGAACTGGCCGTCACCGGCATGACCGACGACATGAGCCGGCTGCTCGTGGCCGTGCACAGCGACGTCGACCCGGGCTCCGTCTACCTGTATGACGCGAAGTCGGCGGCGGCGACTCTCGTCTACAAGGCGCGTCCCGACCTGCCCTCCGGCGACCTCGCGCACATGCGCCCGGTCACCTACACGGCGCGGGACGGCATGAAGATCCACGGCTACCTGACCCTGCCCAAGGGCCTCGGCGAAAAGAACCTGCCGGTGGTCATGTACATCCACGGCGGCCCGTGGGCGCGCGACTTCTGGGGCTACGAGCCGTACGCGCAGTTCCTCGCCAACCGCGGCTATGCGGTCATGCAGGTGAACTACCGCGCCTCGACCGGCTACGGCAAGCGCTACCTGAATGCCGGCAACCGCGAGTGGGGCACGGGCGCCATGCAGCACGACGTCACCGACGCCGTGCAGTGGCTGATCGCGCAGGGCATTGCCGACCCGAAGCGCGTGGGCATCTTCGGCGGCAGCTACGGCGGCTACGCGACCCTGGCCGGCGTGACCTACACGCCCGACCTGTACGCGTGCGGCGTGCCGTACGTGGGACCCTCGAACCTGGTGACCCTCATCGAGAGCTTCCCCGAGTACTGGAAGCCGTTCCTCGAGGGCTCGTTCTACCTCCGCGTGGGCAACCCGTCCATCGAGGCCGAACGCCAGGACCTGATCGACCGTTCGCCGTTGTTCCAGTGCGAGAACATCAAGGCCCCGCTGCTGGTGGTGCACGGCGCCAACGACCCGCGCGTGAAGCAGCACGAGTCCGACCAGATCGTCGTCGCGCTGCGCCAGAAGCAGAAGCCGGTCGAGTACCTGGTGGCCGGTGACGAGGGCCACGGCTTCCGCGCGCCGGGCAATCGGCTGGCTCTGGCCGCCGCCATGGAGAAGTTCCTGGCCAGGCACCTCGGTGGCCGGGCGCAGGAGACCATGAGCGAGGAGACCACCGCCGCGCTGGCGGCCATCACCGTCGACGTCAGCCAGGTGACGCTCGACAAGGCGCCCGCCCCCGCGGCCGGCGCCACCAACTAGCGAGGGCGGACAGGCGGGCGGGGACGGCGATCACCGTCCCCGCCCCGCCCCACACGGATTCCCGGACCAAGGATGATTCCCGACGTGAACACTGCCGTGCGCCTGAGCGCGGTGACCAAGACCTTCGGGTCCACCGCGGCGGTCACCGACCTCGACCTCGACGTGCCCACCGGCTCGCTCTGCGGCTTCATCGGCCCGAACGGGGCCGGCAAGACGACGACGATCCGCATGATCATGGCCATCCAGTTCCCCGACAGCGGCGAACTGGAAGTGCTCGGCTGCCGGCGCGCGCTCGACGCGAAGGACCGCCTCGGTTACCTGCCCGAAGACCGCGGCCTGTACCGCAAGATGAAGGTCGGCGCTTTCCTCCGCTTCATGGGGCACCTCAAGAGCGTGCCCTCGGGCGACCTCGACCGTCGCGTGACGCACTGGCTGGAGCGCGTCGAGCTGGCCGGCGTGGCCGACAAGAAGTGCGAGGAACTCTCGAAGGGCATGCAGCAGAAGGTGCAGTTCATCGCCGCGGTCCTCAACGAACCGCAGTTGCTGATCCTCGACGAACCGTTCAGCGGACTGGACCCGGTCAGCACGCGCCTGCTGCGCGACCTCTTCCTTGAACAGCACGCGCGCGGCGCCACGATCCTGTTCTCGACCCACCAGATGGCGCAGGCCGAGCAGTTGTGCGACCGCATCGTGATGATCGATCGCGGCCGCAAGGTCCTCGACGATTCGCTGGCTGCGATCCGCGGCCAGGCCGAATCCCGCCAGGTCGAATGCGAGCCGCTTGCCGCCGAGCCCGACCTGGGGCCCGTGGCGGCGCTGGCATGCGTGGCCGCCGTTGCGCACGACGCGGCCGGAGTTCGCGTCACGCTGCGTCCCGAGGCCGATCCCGCTGCCGCCGTGGCGGCGGTGGCGGGCGCGCTGCCCAGCCGGCGCGTCGAACTGCTGCGACCGACACTGGAAGACGTGTTCGTCCGCATCGTCACGCGGGAGCGCACCTCATGCTGAAGAAGATCGGCTGGGTCGCCCGGCGCGAGTTCGCCGCCACGGTCATGACCCGCAGTTTCGTCATCGGCGTGCTGGTGCTGCCGGCGATCATCGCCCTGATGACGTTCGTGATGCCGCGCATGATGGACGAGCGAGCGCCGCGCGTCGTCGGTATCGTCGCCGTCAGTGACCCCACGGGCACCATCGCACCGCTCCTGGAACGCGAATTGTCGCCGACCTCGATGGCCCGTCGACGGCTCGATGCGGGTACGCGCATGCGCGAGGAGATCGCGACCCGACTGCCTGAAGGTGCGCAGGCCGTGGGCGGCGCGGCGGCCTCTGCCGCCATGGAGCAGGCGCTCGCGACGGCCATGGGCGAGGCCCCGCGGCTGAGGCTGGTCGTCGCCGGCGAGGATTCGCTCGAGGCCTGGAAGACGCGCCTGGCCGGGCGCACACGCGCCTCCGCCGCCGACACCGGCGCTGCGGTCGCCCTGGTCGTGATCCACGCCACGGCCGTCACGGCAGCGGGCGGGACCTACGGCGCCTACGACCTGTACGTGCCGCCGAAGCTGGACGACCGCCTGCAGGACGAACTGCGCGGCGCACTGGCCCGCACGCTGGTCGAGGCGCGCATCGCGGCCGCCGGCCTGGAACCGGGACTGGTGTCGGCGATGACGGAGGTGTCCGGTGCCAACACCCGCGTGGTGACGCCCGAGGGCGAGCGGAAATCGCACGAGGCGCTGAACCTGCTGGTGCCGGCGGGATTCATGGCGTTGCTGCTGATGTCGGTCATGTCGACGGGCTCGCAGCTGATGACCAACACCGTCGAGGACAAGTCGAGCCGCGTGGTCGAGGTGCTGCTCGCCGCGGCTTCGCCCCTGGAACTGATGACCGGCAAGATCCTCGCCCAGATGGGCGTGGGCCTGGTGATGCTCGGGATCTACGCGGCGATGGGACTGGCCACTCTGGCTTCGTTCGCCGTACTGGACCTCGTCGACCCCCTGCTCCTGGTCTGGCTCGTGGTGTTCTACATCCTCTCCTACGCGATGATGGCCGGCCTGATGGGCGCCATCGGCGCCGCCGTGAACGACGTGAGCGAGGCCGGCACGCTGATGAGCCCGGTGATGATGATGAACATGCTGCCGTGGCTGCTCTGGCTGCCCATCACCCGCCACCCGGACGGCGCGCTGGCGGTGGCGATGAGCTTCCTGCCGCCGGTCAACCTCTACGCGATGCTGCTGCGCATGAGCTCGAGTTCGCCGCCGCCGACCTGGCAGGTGTGGCTGAGCGTGCTTGTCGCCGCCGCCGGCGCCGCCGGTGCGCTGTGGTTCGCGGCCAAGGTGTTCCGCATCGGCCTGCTCATGACGGGCAAGCCGCCCAGCTTCCGCACCCTGGTGCGCTGGGTGCGCATGTCGTAGCGCCTAGCTGACGGCGCTGAAGAACCGCGACCAGCGCGGACGGTACCGGTGCTTGATGTCCAGGGAGCTGGCCAGGCCGACCACGCGGCCACCGATATCCTCGCGCGCGACGAACCCGAACCAGCGCGAGTCGGCGCTCTGGTCGCGGTTGTCGCCGAGCAGGAAATAGTGGCCGGTCGGGACACGGAACTCGCGCACGTCGGGTCGCTGGCCGCCGCCGCTGAACGCCACCACGTGCGGATGGCCCGGCAATCCCTCGAGCGCGAAATACCAGCCGGCCGCTTCCGGCCCCACCATCCCGCGCAACGCTGCCTCGTCGGCGGCCGCGTACTCCACGTCGTTGCCGTTGACGGTCAGCCGGTTGCCGTTCATGGCGATCACGTCGCCGGGCACGCCCGCCACGCGTTTGACCAGTCGCGTGCCGTCGGCCGGGGAACTGCAGGTGACGATGTCCCCCCGCGCCGGGTCGCCGCGCTCGACCAGCCGCGTGCCGGTGAACGGCAGCTTCACGTCGTACGCCAGCTTGTCCACGACGATGCGGTCGCCCACCAGCAGCGTCGGGATCATCGAGCCCGTGGGCACGTCGTACCAGTCGGCAACGGCCGAGCGGAACGCGAGCAGGCTGGTCAGCATGAGCAGCAGGGACAGAGTGCCGCTGCGGCGGGACCAGGCCAGGAATCGACGGAGCGGTCGACGGGACGATTGACGGGACGCCGGCATGGGCTGCTTCCTTCCGGGTGGCGGAGGCTCGTGGATCGCGCCGGATCTCAGGTAGCGCGAAAGGTATTCAACCCCGGATCAGGCCCGCGGGTTCCCGTTTCAGGCAGTCGTGCGCTCGGACTGCTGCCACCACAGCCCGCCGATGATCAGGGCCAGTCCGGCAATGGTCGCCGGACGCACGGCTTCATGCAGCACGAAGTGGATGAGCACCAGCGAAAGCAGGGGCGACAGGAAAATGAGGTTGGCTACACGGGCCGCGCTCGTCGACAGGCGCAGGGCGCTCAGCCAGAGGATGAACGTGAAGCCCATCTCGAAGGCGCCCACGTAGGAGCCGGCCAGCAGCCCCGGTGCCGAGAGGTCGAATCCCGAGCGCAGCGCAACGGTCGCCAGGCACAGTGGCGCCGCTCCGGCGAAGTTCCACCACAGGCCGACCACCGGGTCCAGACGCGACCGCGCGTTCGCCAGCCAGTAGAGCGCCCACAGCACCGTACTGCCGAGGGCCAGTCCCACGCCAAGGGGGTCGGCCATGGCGAATCCCGCCGCGCTGCCGCCGGTGGCGATCAGGAAGACGCCCGCGTAGCAGACGAGGCCGGCCAGCAGCACGCGCCGGCGGGGCTTCTGGCGCAGCAGGGGAATCGCCAGCCACGACAGCGTCAGCGCCCAGGTGTAGTTGATCGGCTGCGCCACCTGCGCCGGGAGTCGGTCGTAGGCCGCGAACAGGACCAGGTAGTAGGCGAAGGGGTTGAGCGCCCCCAGCAACAGGGCCCGCGTCCGGTCGCCGTCGGCGACCCGCGCCAGGTCCCCGAGCCGTCGCTGCACGACCAGCACCGCCGTGAGGCAGAGCAGTGAGACCGCCACCGCCACGAAGAGCAGCTGGTAGGTATCCAGGTGCCGCAGGGCCAGCTTGAAGGCGGTGGCGACCGTCGACCACACGGCGACGGCCCCAAGGGCGCACCAGGTGGCCCGGCGCTGGTTCGCGGCGGACATGCGGGGCAGGCTCCCGGCTTGTTGAAAAGGGGACGACAGGACCACCATGATGGGACTTCGTGAGTTTTTCGTCCAGCGGAGGCGAATCAGAAGGATCGGGGCTAGATTGGTCCGCCGAGGCATATTCGGCGGTCACCCCTGGCCTGGTTGAGAGGATCCCGACGCATGCAAGGTTTTCCGAAGCGGCGCGGTCACGCCGCCATTCCCGTGTGGCTCGTGTTGTCGGCGGCGCTGCTGCTGGTCAAGCCGGCAATGTCGGCGACGCGAGCAGAGACGATGGCGCCCGTCGGTCCCGACAGTTCCCTGGCGGCCGTCCTCGATGCCCTGCCGGGCGAGAGGATCGACCTGGCGACCCTGCTGGCCGCTGCCGACGAGCAGGCCGTAGCTGCACGCCTGGCCGACGCCGACCTGGCCGCGGCCGAGGCGGCATTGCGCAGCGAGCGTGGCGCCTTTGACCCGGAGTTGTTCGGCAGCGCCACCTGGACCGGCAGCGACCAGCCGGCGGCCTCCCTGTTCTCCGGCGCGCCGGTGGTCAGCAACGAGACCGCCGAACTCGAGGCAGGTGCCCGCATGACGCTGCCCATCGGCACCGAGCTGTCGGCGTCGCTGTCGACGGTGCGCACCGTCACGAACTCGGCGTATGCGTCGCTCTCGCCGCAGTACGGGACCTTCGGTTCGCTGACCGTCCGGCAGCCCTTGTTGAAAGGCTTCGGGCCTGCGTCGCGCGCCGAACTGAGGGCGGCCGAGCGCATCGCCGCCGCGGCCGGTTCGCGGCGCCAATCGGCACGGCAGGCCGTGGCCGCCGAGGTCGAGGCCGAGTACTGGGAGCTCTACGCCGCCGAACGCGACCTGGCCGTCGCCACACTCATTCGCGACCGCACCCGGCTCTTCCTGGACGAGACGAAGCTTCGCGCGCGCGCCGGCCTGGTCGGCCCCAGCCAGGTGGCCAGCGCCGAGGTGTTCCTGGCCGAGCAGGAACAGCGCGTGCTCGACGCCGACGAACAGCTCGACCGCCGCTCGGACCGGCTGGCCAGCCTGGTCGGCCGTCGCCCTTCCGGTGGCCAGCCCCGGTTCCGCCCCGCCGACGAGCCGCCGGCGCGCCTGCGCGAGGTCACGCTCGACGCGCTGCTCGTGGCCGCGGCCGGGAACAACCCCGACCTGCAGGCCCTGGCTGAACAGCGCGGCGCAGCGCGGGCCCGCGCCGACGGTGCGCGCTGGGATGCCCGCCCGCGCCTGGACGTGTTCGGCGGCCTCGGCGGCTACGGCCTGTCCGGCTCGGCCCGCGACGTGGTCTTCCCCGGCTCGAACGACACGATCCGCTACGACATCGCCGACGGTTTCGGGCCCGGCTGGGCCCAGGTGCGCGACCGCGACTACCCGTGGTGGAACGCGGGCGTTGTCGTGAGCGTGCCCATCGGCGGCCGGGCCGGCAGCGGCGAGGCCGCACGCCAGCGCGCCGAAGTCGCGCGCGCCGACCACCAGATCGAAGGCGCGCGCCGGCAGCTCGACGAGCAGGTCCGCGCCCAGTATCGCGAACTGGACCGCGGGGCCCGCCGGCTCGAACTGGCCCGCGCCGGCGTCGAGGCGTCGATCCGCCAGGTCGAGATCGGCATGATCGAATACCGCAACGGGCGCAGCACGGCTTTCGAGGTGGTCCGCCTCTCGGCAGACCTCGCCGGCGCGCAGCAACGCTACTCGCAAGCCCTGGTGCGCACGGCGCGCGCCGCGGCCGCCTTGACCCAGCTGACCGGCGGTTGGTACCGCGCGGCGGCGGAACGGGAGTGATGATGACGGCACGGGACACCCGTAAGTATGTCGCCGCGCGCGCCACGGCGCGCACGACGAAAGCGACTCTGCTGGCGGCGGGCGCCGTCATCCTCGGGCTGGCGACAGCCGGCTGCGAGGAAAAGAAGGCGGCCGGCGGCTTTGCTCCTCCCCCGACGCCGGTCGAGACCGCGATCGTCGCCACCGGCGCGGTGGCCGACCGCTTCGCCACCGTAGGCACGCTCGAAGCCGACCAGCACGTCGAGGTCACCTCCGAGATCGACGGCGTGGTCAAGGCGCTGCCGTTCCCCGAGGGCGGCCACGTGGCCGCCGGGGCGCTGCTGGCCCGGCTCGACGATGTACAACTGGCCGCCGAGGCGCAGCGCGCCGAGGCCCTGCGCGACCAGGGCAAGGCCACGTTCGAGCGTGTGCGCTCGGTCGTGGACCAGGGCGCAGGCGCGCCGCAGGACCTGGACGACGCCACGGCGGCGCTCAAGGTGGCCGAGGCCAACCTGGACCTCGCGCAGGCGCGTCTCGCCAAGACGCGCGTGACGGCTCCTTTCGCCGGCAGCGTCGGCATCCGCCGCGTGAGCCCGGGCGCCTTCGTCCGCGCCGGCTCGCCGCTGACCGACCTGACCCGGCTGGATCGCCTGCGGCTCACGTTCTCGGTGCCTGAGCGGCTGCTGGGTGTCCTCGCCGTGGGTGCGCCCGTAAAGGTCGAGACGACGGCCCACCCGGGCGAAGCCCGTGACGGCGTCATCTCGGTGATCGAGCCCCAGCTTGACGAAGAGACCCGCAGCACGCGCGTTGTCGCCGTGCTGGACAACCCCGACCTGCGCCTGCGCCCCGGCATGTCGGCCACGGTCACGCTGGTGCTGGCCGAGCGCGCCCAGGCGCTGACCGTGCCCAGCCAGGCCGTGTTCGTCACCGGCGGGCAGTCGTTCGTCTACGTGGTCAAGGCCGACAGCACCGTGGCCCGTGCCGCCGTGCAGCTGGGTACGCGACTGACCGATGTTGTCGAGGTGACCGGCGGCCTGGAGAACGGACAGCAGGTCGTCACCGCCGGACACCAGAAACTCTACGACGGGGCCCGCGTGATGCCGGTTGGCGGCGGCGCACCGGGCGAGCCCGGCGCGGCCGGCGCCCAGGGCGGGAGCAGCCGATGAAGTTGAGCGAAGTTTCCATCCGGCGGCCGGTCTTCACCGTGGTGATGAGCCTGGCGGTGGTGCTGCTGGGCTACATCTCGTTCACGCGGCTGCCGGTGCGCGAGTACCCGGAGACCGACCCGCCGATCGTCTCGGTGACGACGATCTACCGCGGGGCCAGCCCCAACGTCGTCGAGACCGAAATCACGGACGTGCTCGAGGAGCAGTTCTCGACCATCGAGTCCGTGAAGACGATCACCTCGAGCAGCCGCGAGCAGGGCTCGGTCATCACGATCGAGTTCGAACTGAGCCGCGAAGTGGACGAGGCGGCCAACGACGTGCGCGACCGCGTGTCGCGCGTGCGCGGCTCGCTGCCGCGCGAAGCCGACGATCCCATCGTCGCCAAGGTCGACATCAACGCCCAGCCCATCATGTGGATCGCGCTGGGCAGCGACCGGCACTCGACGCTGGAACTCTCGGACGTGGCGGACCGCCTGCTGAAGGAGCGCATCCAGAGGCTGCCCGGCGTCGGCCAGGTCATCATCGGCGGCGAGCGGCGCTACGCCATGCGCGTGTGGCTGGACCCGATGCGGCTCGCCTCGCGCGGCCTGTCGGTGCAGGACGTCGAACGGGCCATCCGCGTCGAGAACGCGGAGATCCCCAGCGGTCGCGTCGAGGGCACGGGGCGCGAGTTCGCCGTACGTACACGCGGCGAACTGGACACTCCCGAGGGATTCGGGGCGATCATCGTGGCGCGCCGTGGCGACGACATCGTGCGCCTGGACGAGGTGGCCACGATCGAGATCGGCGCCGAGGACGAACGCACGCTGACGCGCTACAACGGCCAGCCGGCCGTCGGCCTTGGCGTCGTGAAGCAGAAGCAGGCCAGCACGCTGGACGCGGCTGACGCCGTGCGCGCCGCGCTGCCGGAACTGACGTCGCTGCTGCCCGAGGGCATGCGCCTGGACATGGCGTACGACTCCTCCACGTTCATCGCCGAGTCGGTGCACGAGGTGCGCGACACCATCCTGATCGCCATCGCGCTGGTGGTGCTGGTGGTGCTGGTGTTCCTGAAGAGCGTGCGCGCGACGATCGTGCCGGTCGTGGCCATCCCCATCTCGATCGTCGGCGCCTTCACGCTGGCGTTCGCGCTCGGGTTCACCATCAACATCCTGACGCTGCTGGCGCTGGTGCTGGCCATCGGGTTGGTGGTCGACGACGCCATCGTGGTGCTCGAGAACATCTACCGGCACCTGGAGATGGGCAAGTCGCGCCGCCAGGCGGCGATCGACGGCGTGCGCGAGATCGGCTTCGCCGTCATCGCCACCACCATCGCGCTGGTGGCCGTGTTCATCCCGGTCGCCTTCCTGACCGGCAGCGTGGGCCGGCTGTTCCGCGAGTTCGGACTGACCCTCGCCTTCGCCGTGGCGCTGTCCGCGTTCGTGGCCCTGACCCTGACTCCGATGATGTGCTCGCGCATGCTGCGCCCGCTCCATACCGACACCGGCAGCTGGGCGAGCCGCTCGTTCGACTCCTTCTTCGACGGGCTGGCCAGGCTCTACGCCCGCACGCTGGATCTGGCGTTGCGGTGGCGCGTGGCCGTCGTCCTGGCCAGTGTCGGCCTGCTCGTGGCCAGCGTGTTCCTGCTGCGGGCCCTGCCGGAGGAACTGGTGCCGGTCGAGGATCGCGGCACCGCGTTCGGCATCGTGCTGGCGCCCGAGGGCTCGACGCTGGAATACACGGACCGCTACATGCGCATGGTCGAGGCGCAGCTGCTGCCGCTGCCCGAGCGCAACGGGCTGTTCTCGGCCACGGGCCTGGGCTTCGGCGGCCCCGGCCGCGTGACCGACGGCTTCGTGTTCCTGAACTTCAAGCCGCGCGACGAGCGTGAGCGGTCGCAGCAGGAAGTGGTCGGGCAGATGTTCCCGCGCCTGCTGGGCATCCCCGGCGTGCTGGCCTTCCTGGTCAATCCGCCCAGCCTGGGCGGCGGCTTCTCCTCGTCGGACATCTCCTACGTGCTGCAGGCCGACACCTACGAGGAACTGAGCGGCGCCGTGGGCACGATGATGGCGGCGGCCTCCAAGCTGGGCTACCTGGTCAACCTGGACACCGACCTGAAGCTGAACAAGCCGGAGCTGCAGATCGCGATCGATCGCGAGCGGGCGGCCGGGCTGGGCGTTTCGGTCACCGACATCGGCTCCACGCTGGAGGCCTACCTGGGCGGACGCGTGGCCGGCGACTTCAAGCGCGGCGCCAAGCAGTACGACGTGATCCTGCAGTTGCAGGCCGCCGGGCGCGCCACGCCCGACGTGATCGAGCAGATCTACCTGCGCGGCAGCGGCGGGCAACTGGTGCAGCTGGCCAACGTCGTCAACATCAAGGAAACGGTGGCGCCCAAGGAACTGAACCATTTCAACCGCGTGCGCTCGGCCACCATCACGGCCAACCTGGCCCCGGGCACCGGCCTCGGCCAGGCCCTGACCGACCTGGACGCCATCTGGCAGGACCAGCTGCCGCGCACGATCAAGCGCGACCTGTCGGGCGGCTCACGCGAGTTCCGCGAGTCGAAGAACACGCTCTATATCATGTTCGCGCTGGCGCTCGCGTTCATCTTCCTGGTGCTGGCGGCGCAGTTCGAGAGCTTCGTCGACCCGCTGACGATCCTGCTGTCGGTGCCGCTGGCCGTGTTCGGCGCGCTGCTCTCGCTGTGGCTGTTCGACCAGTCGCTGAACATCTTCTCGCGCATCGGGCTCATCATGCTGATCGGCCTGGTGACCAAGAACGCCATCCTGATCGTCGAGTTCGCCAACCAGTTGCGGGCCCAGGGCCGCTCGGTCGTCCAGGCCGTGACAGAGGCCTCGGTCATCCGTCTGCGCCCGATCCTGATGACCTCGTTCGCGACCGTGTTCGGCATCCTGCCGATCGCGATCGGGCTGGGCGCGGGCGCCGAGTCGCGCCGGCCGCTGGGCATCGCGGTCGTCGGCGGCGTGCTCCTGTCCACATTCCTGACGCTGCTGGTGGTGCCGGTGGTCTACTCGATGCTGGCGCGGTTCACGAGCGCCGTGCGGGGCGGCGACGAGATCCATGCGGACGGCCAGGCCGGGTCCGGGGAGCCCGCGGGCGCGGAGGTCGCTACGGGCCATTGAGTTGGGTCCGGCGAACGGTGCTGTTGCCGGGGGCGGGCATGTGCTAGGTTTCCCTCAAACGGGACCTGCCCACACCGGAGGTGCGTCGTGAGCCTGGAGATGAGCGAAGCCCGCCTGGCCGATTTCCAGAGCCAGGTCAGGGCCGGAATCGGCGATCAGCTGCCCCCGCACCCGGTCGAGGACCCGGCTGTCAGCCGTGCCCCGCGGCGTCCGCTGTCCCTGGACGACCGCCAGAAGCGGTTGGCTCTCCAGAACGCCCTGCGCTACTTCCCCGAGCGGCTGCACGCCGAACTGGCGCCCGAGTTCGCGGCCGAGCTGGCCACCTGGGGCCACATCTACATGCACCGCTTCCGGCCGGCCTACGCCATGCACGCCCGGCCGCTGGACCACTACCCTGCCGTCTGCCCGCAGGCCGCGGCCATCATGCTGATGATCCAGAACAACCTGGACCCGGCGGTGGCGCAGCACCCCTACGAACTGGTGACCTACGGCGGCAACGGCGCGGTCTTCCAGAACTGGGCGCAGTACCTGCTCACGATGAAGTACCTGTCGCGGATGTCCGACGAGCAGACCCTGCCTGTCTATTCCGGACACCCGCTGGGATTGTTCCCCAGCCACCAGGACGCACCGCGTGTCGTCGTGACCAACGGCATGGTCGTGCCCAACTACTCGAGCGTCGAGGACTACCAGTCGCTGAACGCCCTGGGCGTCACGAACTACGGGCAGATGACCGCCGGCAGCTACATGTACATCGGGCCGCAGGGCATCGTCCACGGCACCACCATCGCCATCCTGGGCGCCGGCCGGCGCTACCTGCAGCTGCCTGCCGATACGCAGTCGCTGGCCGGGAAGATCTACCTCAGCAGCGGCCTGGGCGGCATGAGCGGCGCGCAGGGCAAGGCGGCGGTCATCGCCGGCTGCGTGGGCGTCATCGCCGAGATCAACCCCGCCGCCGTCGCCAAGCGCAGGGAGCAGGGTTGGGTCGACGAGGTGTTCACCGAGCTGCCCGGGCTCCTGGCCCGCGTGCGCCGTGCGCGCGACGCCGGCGAGGCCGTGGCCATCGCCTACCAGGGCAACATCGTGGACCTGTGGGAAGCGCTGGCCGACACCGACCACCTGGTCGACCTCGCCAGCGACCAGACCAGCCTGCACATCCCCTTCACCGGCGGCTACTATCCCGCCGGGCTCACGTTCGAGGAGAGCAACGCGCTGATGGCGAGCGACCCGGCCGCCTTCCGCAAGCACGTGCAGGAGTCGCTGCGGCGACAGCTGGCAGCGATCGACCGCTGCGCGGCGCGCGGCACGCGATTCTGGGACTACGGCAACGCCTTCCTGCTCGAATGCGGGCGTGCCGGGTGTGCCGTCGCGCGCGGTGACGGCGGCTTCCGCTATCCGAGCTACGTCGAGGACGTGATGGGCCCGGTCTGCTTCGACTACGGATTCGGCCCGTTCCGCTGGGTCTGCACCAGCGGCGATCCGTCCGATCTCGCGATGAGCGACCGCATCGCCGAGGAGGTCATGGAGATCATGACCGCCAAGGCGCCGCCGCAGACCAGCCAGCAGTACCGCGACAACCTGCGCTGGATCAGCCAGGCCGGTTCCAACAACCTGGTCGTGGGCTCGCAGGCGCGCATCCTCTACAGCGATGCCGAGGGCCGGCGCGCCATCGCCGCGGCATTCAACCGGGCGATCATGCGCGGCCAGATCTCCGCCCCCATCGTCATCGGGCGCGACCATCACGATGTCTCGGGCACCGACAGCCCCTATCGCGAGACAGCGAATATCCGTGACGGCTCCATGTTCTGCGCCGACATGGCCGTGCAGAACTTCCTGGGCGACGGCTGCCGCGGCGCCACCTGGGTTTCGCTGCACAACGGCGGTGGCGTCGGTTGGGGCGAAGTGATCAACGGCGGGTTCGGCCTGGTGCTCGACGGCACCGAAGCGGCCGAGCGGCGCCTGCACCAGATGCTGCACTGGGACGTGAACAACGGCGTGGCACGGCGCGCCTGGGCACGCAACGAGGGCGCCGAGTTCGCCATCCGGCGCGCCATGGACCTGGAACCGGGCCTGGCCGTGACCATGCCCGTGCACGCGGACGAGGCGCTGGTCGACCGTTCGATCAACGACGCCTTCAGGAACGGATAGCGACGATGGAGATGCAGCCCGAACAGCTGGTGCGGCCGCGGGTGGCCGCCCTCGACGAGATCCTGGGCGTCCCGTTCAGGGTGCTCGACGACGGCATGGTGCGCGTGGTCGACTACATGGGCGACGACGCCGCCATCGTGCAGGCCGCCCGCGTGAGCTACGGCGCCGGCACCAAGGCAGTCTCGGACGACCGCGGCCTGATCCGCTACCTGCTGCGGCACCGCCACACCACGCCGTTCGAGATGTGCGAGCTGAAGCTGCACGTACGCGTGCCCATGGATGCGTGGCGGCAGTGGATCCGGCACCGGATGGCTTCGGTGAACGAAACCAGTTCACGCTATTCCGTCGTGACCGATTCGGCCCAACGCACCGCCCCGGATGCGTGGCGCCTGCAGAGCGCCGACAATCGACAGGGCAGCGCCGGGTTTGCGGACACGTCGGTCGGCGAGCAGTTCTCGGCCGCCGAGCGCGAGTTCCAGGGACATGCCCGCCGCGTCTACGAGGAGCGCCTGGCGGCCGGGCTGGCCCGCGAACAGTCGCGCAAGGACCTGCCGCTGTGCACCTACACCGAAGCCTACTGGAAGATCGACCTGCACAACCTGCTGCACTTCCTGGCCCTGCGCATGGACGCGCATGCCCAGAAGGAGATCCGCGACTATGCGACGCTGATCGGGCAGCAGATCGTCGCGCGCTGGGTGCCGCTGACCTGGGAGGCGTTCGGGGACTTCCGCCTGGGCGCCACCTCGTCGTCGCGGCTCGAGCAGGCGGTGCTGGCCGCGGTCGGCGCCGGCGACCTGGAGGCCGCGCGGGCCGTGGCCCGCGAAGCCGGCTGGCTGAAGCCGGCCGGTGGCGGCGGCCTGGTCCGTAATCGCGAACGCCTGGAATGTGAACAGAAGCTGCAGGCGCTGAGCCTGTCCGTCCCCTGGTAGTGACCCCGCAATCCCCTTCGAGGAGGACCGCGATGGCCAGGAAGAAGATCGACTGGTATTACCACCGCAACGGCTGAACGAGCTGCACACGATCGCAGGGGTTCCTTGCGGATCATGGCTTCGACGTCTCCGAACAGGTCAGCGCCGGGCAGAAGCTGGGCGCCGACGATGCCCGTACCCTCGTGAAGAACGCGAAGCGATTGCTGGTCATGAAGGGCCAGAAGGTCGCCGTGTTCGACCTGACGAAGAACAAGCCCGCCGACGCCGCATTGATGGAGCTGATGCTGGGCTCGACCGGCAACCTGCGCGCGCCCGTGGTGGTCCGCGGCGGGACCGTGCTGGTCGGGTTCAACGCCGGCGTCTACGGCGACGAGCTGGACTGACGCTACCGGCGGCGGCGGATCTCCACCCGGCGCAACCCGGGACCCGTCCCGGCCGTAGAACGCCGGTCATCGTCTACGGACGGCGACAGTCCCGCGCGGGACTGTCGCCGTCGGTTTCCCCCCAGCCGAAAGGCCCGCCATGCGCCAGGGAACCTCTCGTCGCGATTTCATCCGCCAGGCTGCCCTGGCCGGCGCCGCCGTCGGGCTGGCCGGATTGACCCCGCCGTTCGCCCGCCGCGCCTGGTCCCTGGACGGCGACGCCCCCACGGACAAGCTGAAGGTGCTCATCCTCGGCGGCACGGGCCAGACCGGCCCCCACCTGATCGAGGAGCTGGTCCGGCGCGGCCACACGGTCACCATGTTCAACCGCGGCACCCGCTCGGAGGAACTGTTCCCGGCGGTCGAGTGCCTGATCGGCGACCGCCAGCCCGAGCCCGGCGACGGCCTGAAGGCGCTGGAAGCGGAGATAGCCGGCGGCCGCTCGTGGGACATCTGCATCGATATCTGGCCGCAGATCCCGAGGATCGTGGAAAACACGGCCGTGCTGCTCAAGGGACATGTCGGACACTACATGTTCGTGTCGTCGATCTCGGTCTACGTGGATTTCGCGACGCCCGGCGCCGACGAGACGGCCCCCGTGGGCCAGGCGCCCGACGCCGACACGACCGCCTACACCGATGAACTCTTTGGCCCGTTCAAGGCCGAATGCGAGAACCGCGTTCGCAGGCACTACCCGGAGAACCACACCATCTTCAGGCCGGGCCTGATCGTGGGCCCGCGCGACGCCAGCTTCCGCGGCGGCTACTGGCCGGTGCGCGTGCGGCGCGGCGGCGAGGTGCTGGCCCCCGGCGACGGCACGACGGCTGTCCAGGTCATCGACGGGCGCGACCTGACGGCGTTCGAGGTCCTCTGCATGGAGCGGCGGACGGGCGGCACCTTCGACGTGACCGGCCCCAATCCGGCGACGCCGTTGACCATGCTGGGGATGCTGGAGACCTGCCGCCAGGTGGGCGGCGCCGAGGCCTCGTTCGTCTGGGCCGACCTGGCGTTCCTCGAGGAGAACGGCGTGGGCGCCTGGCGCGACATGCCGTGCTGGCTGCCCAGCGAGGGCGAAACCGCCGGCTTCGGCAAGCGCAGCCTGGCCCGGGCCGTCGGCGCCGGCCTGGTGCATCGCCCCCTGGCCGACACGGTGCGCGACACGCTGTCCTGGTACGACGCGCTGCCCGCCGACCGGCGCGAGGCCGTCACGAAGCGCGCGGGCCTGACGGCCGAGCGCGAGGCCGAGGTCCTCAAGGCCTGGCACGCGAAGCACGGGTAGGTGGCGGCGATCCGGCAGGCCCAGTCGGCCCGGCAGGCCCAGTCGGCCCGGCAGGCTCAGTCGGCCCGGCAGGCTCAGTCAGCCCGGCAGACCAGGCCCTTGAGGTAGGCACCCTCGGGGAAGCTCATCAATACGGGGTGGTCGTCGGCCTGGTCCAGGCGCTCGATCAGCTGCAGGTTGCGCCCGGCGTCGAGCGCCGCATCGGCGACGATCTTCTGGAAGAGGTCGGCCTCGAGCAGGCCCGAGCAGGAGAACGTCACGAGCAGGCCGCCGGGCCGCAGCAGCTTGAGCGCCTGCAGGTTGATGTCCTTGTAGCCGCGGCAGCCGCGCGGCAGGTGCTGGCGACTCTCGACGAACTTGGGCGGATCGAGCACGACAAGGTCGAAGCCTCGCCCCTCCTGTTGCCACTGGCGCAGGCGGGCGAAGGCGTCGGCCTCGACGCATTCCCAGCGCGAACGGTCGAAGCCGTTCAGTTCGCCGTGCCGGTCGGCCAGCGCCAGCGCGCCCGCCGACGACTCCAGGTGCGTGACGCGCGCGGCGCCGCCCTTGAGCGCCGCCAGGCCGAAGCCGCCGGTGTAGGCGAAGCAGTTGAGCACCTCGCGGTCGCCGGCCAGGGCCGCCACCCGGGCCCGCGCGGCGCGCTGGTCCAGGTAGAACCCGGTCTTGTGGCCCAGGCGCACGTCGACGAGCAGGCGGACGCCGTTCTCGACGATCTCCACCACCTCGGGCGCCTCGCGCCCGCGCCAGTGCCCGGCGCGCACCGACAGGCCTTCCTTGATGCGCACGTCGGCGTCCGAGCGCTCGTGCAGCCCGGCGCAACCGGTCGCCGCGAGCAGTGCGTCGGCCAGCGCCTCCTTCCAGCGCTCGGGCCCGGCGGCCAGGATCTGCACGACCAGGTGGTCGCCGTAGCGGTCGACGATCAGTCCCGGCAGGCCGTCGTTCTCGGCGTGGATGATGCGTCGCGCCCAGGGCCCGTCCTCGGCAGGGTGCCGCGCCGCGCCACCGCGCGCGCCACCTGCTCCGCCAGGAAGGCGGCGTCGATCTCCTGGTGCGGGTCGAACGTCCACAGCCGGACGCGGATCTGCGAGTGCGGCGAGTAGGCACCAAGGCCCAGCGGCACGCCGTTGGCTCCCATGACCATCACGGTATCGCCGGAATTGGGCGAGCCTGTCACGCGCGCGATGGCGCCCGAGAAGACCCACGGATGCCACCGGCGCAGCGACTTGTCGCGGCCCGGCTTCAGGTGGACGACGGCTGCGGCTTCGGCGGTCACGGTACCAACCGGACGACGACGGGCAGGTGGTCGCTCACTTCGCTGTCGTACTTCGACCAGCCGAGAACGGCGGCCAGGGGCACGACGGCGGTCAGGGACCCGGCGGCGTCGATCGCCGGGAACAGCTCGCTCGTGACCAGGATGTGGTCCAGGTGGCTCGGCCAGCCCGGGTACGACCAGCCTTCGCTCGGCCCCAGCGCAATGGCCATGTCGGCGAAGCGCCAGCTGGCCGGCGCGTCGAGGAAGTTCTGGAAGACGTTGTGAGGCGCGGTGTCGGTCAGCTCGTCGTTCATGTCGCCGACGATGAAGACGCGGTGGTCGGGCAGCTGCGTCTCGACGAACTCGGCCAGCAGCAGGCAGGCGTCGCGCCGGCGCGTCTCCTCGTCCCACGGATCGGCCGCATCGAGCAGGCCGTTGCCCGATGCCTTGAGGTGGTTCGCGACCACCGCAATGGGAACACCGTTCCAGGTGGCCTCGAGCACGAACGGCGCCCGCGGGAACTCCCGCGAGTAGCTCGTCATGATCTCGTAGGTCGAGGTGACCTGCAGGGCGCCGCCCTCGCTGTACAGGAAGCCGAGGTTCTGGTAGGCGTCACTGCGCGCCCGCGCACCGCCCCAGCCGTCGATCTGCGCCACGAGCGCATCGAACGAGGTCCCGTTGGAGATTTCCTCCACCGCCACGATGTCCGGCCGCAGGCCCACGATGATCTGGTCGACCCAGTTCACCGTCGCACCGCCCGCCTTCGGGAAGTTCTCGATGTTCCAGGTCATCACTTCGAGCGTGGTGTCGGCGCCGACCCGGGCCGCCTCGAAGGGATTGCCCGGCGGCGGCACGACGGACTTGTCCGTCTCGCCGCAGCCTGCCAGCAGCAGAACGGCCGCCAGCAGCAGAGCAGCCGTCAAGCCGCCCACGATTCCTGTCCAAAGCCGCATTGCCATGTCCCGGGACACCTTTCAGACCGCGAGGTGTGAGCCCTCAATTATGCACGTCCCGTGCCCCCGGCGCCAGCCACGACCGGGACAGCCCGGTCCGGCACCCGGATGCGGATACAGACGAAGAAACCGCCCAGGGCCAGCGCCGCCGCCAGCAGAAAGACCCATTGGTGGCCGTAGTGCTCCCAGAGCCAGCCCGAGAGGATGGGCAACGTCATCGCCACGGAGTGGTCGATGGTGACGCCCAGCGAGATCGTCGGCGTGATGTCGGTCGGGTCGACCGCGATCTTCTTCAGGTAGGTGGTGCGCGCCACCCGGAGCGCGAACAGGACGTTGTCCGCCACATAGGCGCCGTAGAGCAGGCGCAGGTCCCAGGGTGCGGGCAGCAGGTCCGAGGCGAAGGCGTAGACCAGGCAGATGAGCATCAGCAGCAGCGTGTCGGCCGACAGCACGGTGCGCTCGCCCAGCCAGTCGATGACATCGCCCAGGAGCGGCCTGAGCAGGACACCCAGCGCCGCGCCGATGAAGTAGAGTAGGGCGATGGTCGAGACCGGCACGTGGTGAAGTGACACGAGCACCCAGGTGCCGAAGACCAGGAAGATCTGCTTGCGGATGCCGAACAGCGCGCTGATCGCGTAGAAGATCCCGTACTCACGGCGCCAGACCAGGCGACGCGACGGCGGGTCCTGCCGGCCCATCCCCAGGCGCAGGTAGAACCAGCCCGCCACGACCGCGCAGAGCGCGCCCGCCAGGTAGAACAGGTCGTAGCGGTCGCCCACCAGCTTCGCCGTGAGCCAGACGCCCGAGACGCCGAAGATGACCCCGAGGTTGCGCGCGCCGCCCAACTGGCCCAGGCGGCGGCCCTCGGCGCCGTCGCGCGCCAGCTTCAGGCCGATCGGCCCCTCGACGGCGAAGATGATGTGATCACCCAGCGACCAGACGATGGTCCACACCACGAGCAGCGCGGGGCCGGGAGCCAGCCAGCCGAGGCCGAGCGATCCGATCCCCGTCGCGATCATCGCCAGCGCGGCGATGCGGCTCTCCCGGAAGCGGATCAGCAACAGCCCGACAACGCCAAAGATGATGAAACCGGGCAACTCGCGCGGGAGTTCCAGCCAGCCGCGCGCGCTGGCATCGAGCCCGTGCACGTCGGCCAGGTAGTTGTTGAACGTCGAGGCGATGATGCCGGAGACCGCGCCGAAGAACAGCGTGGCCAGCAGCACGCGCCGGAAGTCACCCTGGACCCTGCCGGCCAGTTCGCGAAGGTTCGTCACGCGAAACTCCCGCCGGCCGGCGACTCGGGATCCTGCCGCGCGGGCGCCTTCTGTCCCGGTGCGCGGCGATAGAGCCAGGTCAGGCGCGCCAGCCGCGCGCCTTCGGGGCCGTCGAGCGCCGCCGGCGCGATGCGCCAGCTCCAGTTCCCCTGGTCGGCACCGGGCAGGTTCAGTCGCGCCTCGCGCCCCAGGCCGAGCACGTCGGGCATGGTCGTGATGAAGGTGTGCGCGCACGACTGCAGGCCCAGGCGGATCAGCGTCCAGTGCGGCTCTTCGACGGGTGCGCCGACGTACTCGGCGACCAGCGCCTGTTCCTCCGCGCCGGCCAGGTGACGCCACCAGCCCAGCACCGGGTCGTTGTCATGCGTGCCGGTGTAGACCACCGAGTGTGGCGTGTGCTCGTGCGGCAGGAAGGCATTGTCGGGACCGCTCCAGGCGAATTGAAGCACCTTCATCCCCGGCAGCCCGAATTGCTCGCGCAGCGCATCGACCGCCGGCGTGATCAGGCCCAGGTCCTCGGCGATGAGCGGCAACGTGCCGCCCAGGCCCTCGCGCAGCGCCGTGAACATCGCGGCCCCCGGGCCGGGGATCCAGCTGCCTTCCCTGGCCGTCTTTGCACCGGCCGGGACGCTCCAATAGGCCTCGAAGCCGCGGAAATGATCCAGGCGCACGACGTCGACCTGCTCCAGGCAGGCGCGCACGCGCGCGATCCACCATCGATAGCCGTCGGCGGCCACCGCCTTCCAGTCGTAGAGCGGGTTGCCCCAGAGCTGGCCGTCGGTGCTGAAGTAGTCGGGCGGCACGCCGGCCACCGCCAGGGGCTTGCCTGCGGCGTCGATCTGGAACAGCTCCGGACGCATCCAGACGTCGCTGCTGTCGTGGGCGACGAAGATGGGGATGTCACCCACCAGCCTGACGCCGCGGCGCCGTGCGTGCTCGCGCAGCGCGTCCCACTGGGTGGCGAACAGCCATTGGCGGAAGCGGTGCGCGTCGATGCGCTTGGCAAGGCGCACACGGGCCTGCGCCAGAGCGGCTTCGTCGCGCCGCACCAACGACGGCTCCCACTGCGGCCAGGGCTGCCCTCCGTTCTCCTCCTTCAGCGCCAGGAACATCGCCAGCGTGTCGAGCCAGTCCGCGTGCCGGCCGCTCCAGGCCTCGAACTCGCGCCACTGCGGCTGTGCCGCCCGCGCGCAGAAGCCCGCCCAGGCGCGGTCGAGGACCATCATCTTCCAGTTGATCACCGGCCCGAAGTCGACGTGGTCGGCAGGGCAGGTCGGGCCGGTCGGCCAGGTCGGCAGCGGTCAGCCAGCCGTCGGCGTGCAGCCGCTCGAAGCTGACCAGCAGCGGGTTGCCGCCGAAGGCCGACAGCGTCTGGTACGGCGAGTCGCCGTAGCTGGTCGGGCCCAGGGGCAGCACCTGCCAGATGGACTGCGCGTGGTCGGCCAGCCAGTCGACGAAGCGGTGCGCGGCGGGGCCCAGGTCACCGATGCCGTCGGGGCCCGGCAGGCACGTGGGATGAAGCAGGATGCCGCTCGCGCGCGGGAACAGTGTCGGTTCTGGCATCGGTGGACCTCGGGTACGGGAAAATTGCAGGTGGAAATCCGCTGTCGTTGTCTCAGTGCTCGGCACCGGCTCCCGGCGCCGCGCGCGCCGCAGCGATCCGCGCGGCCACAAGATCGTCGTCGAGTTGCGCCAGGCACGCTTCGAGGACAGGCAACGCGGGCGGAAGCCACGGCGCCGCGGCGTTCGCCTCCGCGCGCGCAGCGATCACTGCACGCAGGACATCGCGCAGGTGGGCCAGCCCGCGGGGCACGTGCGCCAGGAAGCCGCGCCTACCCTTCACCAGGCCCAGGAAACCGTAGGCGCCCAGCGCCTGCATCAGGCGCTGCAGTCCGGCGCCGAGCACCATTGCGCGAACATCGCCTTCCGAGAGGCCCGGCTCCAGTTGCCGGCGCACCTGCGCCGCAAAGCGCAACATGAGCGCTTCGCGCCGCGCCGGAGGCACGGCAACGTACGGATCCCAGAGCAGCGAAGCCAGGTCGTAGCCGAGCGGCCCCGGTCGCAGGCCCTGAAAGTCGACCAGCCGCAGGCGACCGTCCTTGACGAGCAGGTTCTGCGACTGGTAGTCGCGATGGATCAGGTACACCGGCTGGGCAGCCACCGCCGCGGCGAGCGCCTCGAACCCGGGTGTCAGCGCTGCCAGCGCCGCCGGCTCCAGTCCCATGAGGCCGCCCAGGAAGCGCTCGCGGAAGTAGTCGGTCTCCCAGCGCAGGACGCCCTCGTCCAGCGCCAGGTCGAAGGCGACGGGGCACTCGAGGCGGGCGGCGCCCGTGGCCGCCTGCAGGCGCGCCACGTGGTCGGTCGCCAGTTCCCACGCGTGCACGGCTGACGGTTCGTCACGGGAGATGTCGCCCGCCATCGCGAACAGGCTGCCGCAGCCGAGGTCCTCCATCAGGACGGTCTTCTCGTCGTCATCGACGCGCAGCAGGGCAGCCGGGGCCAGGTCGTGCGCGCGCAGGAAGGCCGCCAGCGCCACGAAGCGCGCGTGCTCGGCGTCGCCCGGCGGACTGACCATCGCCACGGCCGACCAATCGCCCGCGCCCAGTCGCCAGAAGCGGCGGTCCGAGCCGTGGCCGCGGATGCGCTCGATCGTGACCGACGGCGGCGGGGACGAGGCCACGTCGTCGTCCGGCTGTGCGTCCAGCCAGCGCGCGAAGGTGCCCACGTCGCTCCACGCGGCACCGGCCGGCGTCCAGGCGCGGACGGCGCCGGGTTCACGCGCGATCACGGTCGCCAGCACGTCGACCAGCGACGAGACGCCGGGCGGGACATCGTCGAGGATGCGGCGGGAAAAGACGCCGACACCGGAATAGGTGAGCCGCCGTGCTGCCGTCGGGGCGCCTGCGGCCGGCGCCGGTCGCCCGGCCAGGCGCAGTACCGAACCGTCGTCCGCCACCTCGACAGTGTTGACCGCCGGGCAGTCGACCAGCATCAGGGTGGCGACAGCATCGCCGGCGTCGTGCGCAGCCACGAGCGCCGACAGGTCCGCGTTGGTGAGCACGTCGCCGTTGTGCAGCAGGAACCCGGGCGCGCCGGCCAGGAACGCGCGTGCGCCGTGCAGCGCGCCGCCGGTGCCGAGGATCTCCGGTTCGGGACTGATCGTGAAGCGCGCGGCATCGGCGCGCGCGGCCAGGTGCGCGGCCACCTGTTCCCCCAGGTGATGCGTGTTGACCACGACGGGGCCGACCCCGGCGCGATCGAGGTTGGCGAGCGCCAGGTCGAGCAGGGACACGCCGGCGACCGGCAGCAGGGGCTTGGGCACGATATCCGTCAGCGGGGACAGGCGCGTCCCGTAGCCCGCGGCCAGCACCATGCCGCGCAGGTTGCCGGTCGCCTCACGCATAGTGGCGATGTGCGGCGGCGATGTCGGCGAACGCCCGCAATTCCTCGAGCCAGCCCGCCTTCATCTGCCAGGGTGTGCTGCCGGATTCCACCTGTTCGCGCCAACGGGTGCCGCCGGCGAGGATATCGATGGGCAGCTTGTGCGCCTCGTACTCGTACGGCGGCTGCTTCCAGGCGAAGCCTTCCGGCCACAGTCCGGCAATGGCGGCAATCGCGGCCGTGTACGTGACCACGGGCTCGAAGAGCGCGCGATCGATCACGTGAACCTGCACGCCGCCGCAGACCTGGCCGCCGAACTTGTGGAACGTGGGCTCGAAGCTGACCGGGCGGAACCGGCAGCCCGGCAGGTTCCAGGCCTGCAGCACGGCGGCCAGCCGGCGACCATCGACGAACGGCGCACCGAAGATCTCGAACGGACGCGTGGTGCCGCGACCTTCCGAGAGATTCGTGCCCTCGAGCAGGCAGGCCCCCGGGTAGACGTACGCCGTGTCGGTCGTGGGCATGTTCGGCGAGGGCAGCACCCAGGGCAGGCCCGTGGCCTCGAAGTCCTGCGCGCGGCTCCAGCCCTCCATCCAGACGACCTCCAACTCGACGTCGAGCCCGCGCCAGGCGACGAAGAAGCCGGCCAGCTCGCCGATGGTCAGGCCGTGCCGCATGGGGATCGGCGCCAGGCCGACGAACGAACGGTACTCCGGGTCCAGCACGTTGCCCTCGACGAGCTCGCCGCCCAGCGGATTGGGCCGGTCCAGCACGATCACGCGCTTGCCCGTTTCCGCACAGGCCTCGAGGCACAGGAGCAGCGTCCAGATGAACGTGTAGTAGCGGGCGCCCACGTCCTGCAGGTCGATCACCAGGGTGTCGAGGCCGTCGAGCATCTCCGCGGTGGGCTTGCGATGCTCGCCGTACAGCGAGTGCACGGGAATGCCCAGCTCAGGGTCCCTGAACCCGCGCCACTCGATCATGTTGTCCTGCGTCTGGCCGAGGATGCCGTGCTGCGGGCCGAACAGCGCCCGCAGGTCGACGGCCGCGCCGGCATTGGCTGCCTGGTCGCGGGTATGCCTCAGGTTGCCGTCCACCGAAGCCGGGTGCACGACCAGTCCCACGCGCTGCCCACGCAGCGCACGCCAATGACCGGCCTGCAGCCGATCCAGTCCCGTCATCACAGTTGCCAAAACCGACTCCCGGTCAGTTGTAGTAGTCAGGCTTGCAGCCGCCTCACCGGGCAGCCAGCTCCTCGATCGCGGCCGCCATCCGTTCCCACGAGTACTTCCGCTTTTCGACGGCGACGGCCGCCCCGAACGCCTCGGCGCGACCCTCGTCGAAGAAACGTGCGATGGCACCGGCCAGGGCGGCGGTATCGCCCGGTTCCACCAGGAATCCGGTGACGCCGTCGGCCACCACTTCCGGCAGGCCGCCCACGTTCGTGGTGACGACAGGCCGGTCGTAGTTGTAGGCGATCTGTACGATTCCGCTCTGGGTCGCCGAGACGTACGGTAGCACGACCAGGTCGGCCGCCACGAAATAGCTCTCCACCAATTCGTCGGGGACGAAGCCGTCGACCAGACGCACGATGTCGGCGGCCCCACCCTGCGCGATGCGGTCGAGATACGGCTGCTTGTCGCCGTAGACGTCGCCGACCACCAGCACGCGCACCCCGTCGCCGTAGCGTTGCTTCAGCAGCGGCGCGGCGTCCAGCAGGTGCAGCACGCCCTTGTAGGGCTTGATGAACCCGAAGAAGAGCACCAGTCGCGCGTCCGGCGGCAGGTCGAGCCGGGCGCGGGCCTCGGCCCGCGTGGGCCGCGGTCGCCCCGGCACGCCGAAATCGTACACCGGGTGCGGCGCCTCCACCACGCGCCGCGGGTCGACGCCGGGCAGGACCGTCTCCAGGTCGCGCCTGACCTGGGCACTCTGCGCGATGAAGCCGTGCCCCTGGCGCAGGGCGCCACGCGTGAGGAAGTCGGCAAGCGGGTACTTCTCGTGCGCGATCACGTTGTCCAGGAGATAGATGACGCGCACGCGCGTGCGCCGCCGCAGCAGCCAGGTCACGGCCCAGAAGCCGGGCGCGAAGAACGGCAGCCAGTACTTGATGACCACCGCCTGCGGCGCCGCCTGCTCCAGGTCGCGGCACGTGCGCCACCAGCTTAGCGGCGACCACGGCACGAAACGCGGCAGGTTCGGGTGGTCGAGCCAGGCCGCCGTCTCGCCCTCCTGGGCACTGCCGGGAAACAGGAAGCCGGGATACTGGCGCCTGAACGAGGCCCAGAAGACTTCGTGCCCCCGCGCGGCCAGTGCACGCGCGAGCAACCCGTAGTAGGTGACGATGCCCCCGCGCAGCGGCGGCGCCGGGCCCAGGAAGGCCAGCTTCACGGGCGTCCCAGCAGGTCGAGCGTCGCCGCCTGCACCGTCGCGGGTTCCAGCGACTCGAGGCAGAACGAGGGCGCGGTGCAGCGCGGCTGGAAGAAGCACGAGCAGGCCTGGGGCGGCTGCACGATGACGCCGCGGCCGTACAACTCGAATTCGCGCGGATTGAAGATGTTGTTGAGCAGCACGAGCCGCTTGCCGAGGCCGAGGGCGATGTGCATGGCCATGGTCACGGCCGAGACCACCAGATCGCAGCGATCGACAAGGCCGATGAACGTGCGCAGGTCGAAATGCCCCGGGTAGGTTGCGCCCGTCGCCAGCGCCAGCCTCGCGTTCTTGTCGTGCTCCTCGGGTCCACCCAGCAGCACCACGTTCAGGCCCTGGCCGCGAAGGCCGCGCGCGAGTTCCGCCCAGCTCGACTCGGGCCACAGGCGACTGGTCCAGCGGCCGCCGCAGCCCGTGTTCAGGCCCACCAGCGGCCCGCCCGTGGGCAGGTCGAAGGCCGGGGCCGGCTCCGGGCGATCCAGCACGTAGGGCTCGCCGGCGAAATCGTAGCCGCAGATCGCGAAGATCTCCTGCAGGTAGCTGAGGCGGCAGGCGCGATTGACGTCGTCGAACAGGCCGGTCAGGAACTTCGCCTTGACGGCCTCGGCCATGGTCGGCGTGACGCCCTCGGTCACCGGCCGACACAGGCCGTCATCGCCCAGCGTGAAGCCGACCTTGCGGGCGGCGCGCACCTCGCGCAGCAGCGCGCAGGCCTGGCGATCCTTGTCGAGGTTGATCGCCAGGTCGAAGTCGACGTGGCGCAACCACAGCAGCGTCGCCGTATCGAACGGGCGCACGTCGCCGGCGCGGCGCGGAACCAGCGCCGGGAATTCGGTGACCCAGGTCAGCGCGTGATCCGGGTAGTCGCGCTGCAACGGGAACAGCAGCGGCGTCGTGCGGATGACGTCGCCGGCGGCGCCGAGCTTGACCAGGAGGATGCGGCCGGCGCGCGGGCGGAACTCCGGGCAATCGGCGCAGTGGACGCCGCGCTGCTTGTGCGGCGCACAGGGCACATCGCCGCGGAAGTGGAAGCAGTCGGCGCGGTAGATCACCGGTTCCATCCTCGCGTGCGATCAGCGCTCGACCGGGACCTGGCGGTCGCGCAGGCCCTTGAGGGCCTCGCGCGCCTGCAGGGCCAGGCCGCTGGGCAGTCCGTTCTGCAGGGCCATGGCGAACGCGCTCTCGGCCTGCGCGACGTTCTCCATGGCTGCATACAGCCGCCCCATGTGGAAGTAGACAACGGCGGCATCGCCGCGGTCGCGTGAAAGCGCCAGGGCCTGGGTGAAGGCGTCGATGGCCTCGAAGTTCCGGCCCAGACCGGACAACGCGCGGCCCTTCATGGTCATCAGGGCAGACTTGGCGACCCCGTCGAACTCGAGATTGCTGTCCAGCAGCTGCGTGCTGGTGAGCAGGGCGGCGGCGGGCTTGCCGGCCGACAATTCGCCCTCGGCCTGGTCCATGCCCTGCCGTACCGGCAACGGCAGCGGCGCCCTCAGGCGGCGCAGGTCCGCGCGCAGGTCCAGGGCGAGCGTGTGCATGTCGCCGGGAAGTTCGTCGGCGAGCGCTTCCTCGACCAGCGCAGCGGCCTGGTCCAGGTACTGGCCGTCGCGCATGAATCCGGCAAGCAGCACCTTGGCCACGCCGTCGCGCGGGTCGTCAAGCAGCGCCGAACGGCAGGCGGCCTCGGCCTCGAGTCGGCGGCCGGCGGCGAAGGCCTCCAGCGCGCGGTTCACGTGGTAGCCGTACGCGGCGTGGACCTGGTCACGCGGCGGCCCCTCCAGCGAGATGGTGAACGCCGCTTCAACATCGCGATTCGTCACGACGACGATGATCTCCTCGCCACGACCCCACGGAACAAGTACCTCGTGGTGCGATTCGTCGGTCCTGAAGTAGAGCAGGGACTCGTCCTTCAGGCGGAGCACGTTCAGGTCGCAGCGGTTCTGGCCGCCGTCGACGACGAGTTTCCAGGACCGGACCTGGATCTGGTCGAAGTCCACGCGGAACTGGAACGACTCCCGCGAGCGCAGGGTCATGCTCTCGGACTTGTAGGTTTCCCAGTTGCGCTGCGCTGCGGCCGGGCGCGGAGCCAGGGCCAGCGCGGGCAGCAGCAGCAGGAACAGGGCCAAAGGATGCAGACGGGGCATGTCCCAACCCTCGGGTTGAACCGTGGAGCAAGTTGTCTGATACTCGCCGGGAATGTACCGGATGCGCACGGGGAACTCAAGATGACAGGCGGTTTTCCGCCGGTCGCGCCCCTGCGACGGGAAAGGAACCCGGGCTGCCCCGCGCGGCCCGCCGGAAAGGACCCGCCATGACCACCCAGATGCCCGCCGGCCGGCGTCCCGGGCTTCGGGCTTCGGCCGTTGCCGCTGCCATTGCCGCTGCTCCTGGCCCTGTCCGCCCTGCTGCTGGCCGCCCTCGCCCAACCCGGCGGCGCGCGCGCGCAGGGCGTGGTCGGCGATCCCACCGACCTGCGGTTCACCGTCCGCAACGCCACCTCGGGACAGCCGGCGGTTGCCGAGCGTATCGTCATCGATTACGTGGCGGGGCGCCTGAACACCATCCTTGACACGAAGCCCGGGGGCGCCGAGTTCACGGCCTCTGCGGTGCCGGTCAAGGACATCGGGCAGTACATCATCACGCTGTGGTACGAGGGCGTTCCCTACTGGTGGCAGAAACGCGGCACCGACCTGACCGCCGGACCGGTCGCGCTGGACGTCTTCGGCGTGACCACGAGCCTGGAATCGGCAACCATCTCGGGCCTGAACCTGGTGGTGCGCTACCGCGAGACGACGGCAGAACTGGAACTGATGGTCGAGATCGCGAACGAGGCCCGACCGCAGGTCACGATCCACCAGGCGTCGGGCACCTTCGATCTGATGCTGCCGGCAGGCGCCACCGACATCGAGGCGAGCTACCAGCGGGGCCCGGAACCGACGCCGGTTGCGGTCACGCTGAGCGGTACACGGGCCACGGTGGCGATGCCGTTGACACCCGGCACCAACCGCCTGCGCCTGACCGCGCGGGCGCCGTGGGACGGCGCCCTGGAAATGCCCGTGGGCAGCAACCTGCCCGTGGCCGCCTGGAGCCTGCTGACCTCCCCGCCCTCGGTGGCCGTCGAGACGACGGAACTGCAGGCCCCGGACGAGACGACGGTGCCCGGATTCGTGCGCCGCGCCGGGCCCGCCCTGGCGGCCGGCCAGGTCGCCAACCTGCGCCTGCTGGCCGGCGCGCCGGCCGGCAAGCCCGAACCGCTGTTCAAGACGGCGCCCGACAGCGCGGCCCCCGCAGGCGAGTTGCCGGCCACCACCGGTGCGGCGAAGAAGCGCGGCCTGCCCCTGCCCTTGGCCGGGCTGGCCGTGTTGATTATCATCGGCGGGCTGATCTTCGCGCGCCGCCGCCGTTCCTAGGCGGCGCGGCCCTTCCCGAACGCAAGCGACCGGCCCGGCGGCCGGCAGGAGAATCCATGTCCGGCCTCATCGAACTGACGCTCGGCCACAGCCCCGATCCCGACGACGCCTTCATGTTCTACGGGCTGGCCAAGGACAAGCTGGAGACCGGCCCCTACCGTTTCCGGCACGTGCTGCAGGACATCCAGACCCTGAACGAGCGGGCCACGCGCGGCGAGCTGGACATCACGGCCATCAGCATCCACGCCTACGCGTACGTGCTGGACAAGTACGCGCTGCTGCCGGCGGGAGCGAGCATGGGCTTCGGGTACGGGCCGATGGTGGTGGCGAAGCAGGCCATCGCCCCGGCCGACCTGGCCGGCATGACCATCGCCATCCCGGGGAAGATGACCTCGGCCTGGCTGGAACTGCAGCTCGCCATCGGCAAGTGCGAACCGGTGGTCGTGCCGTTCGACGAGATCATCGAGCGCGTGGCATCAGGCGAGTTTCCCGCCGGCCTGATCATCCACGAGGGCCAGCTCACCTACCGTGAGGCGGGGCTGGTCGAGTGCCTGAACCTGGGCCGGTGGTGGTGGGAGACGACCGGGCGCCGGGACTGGCCGCTGCCGCTGGGCGGCAACGCCATCCACAAGCGGCACGGCGCGGCAATGAAGGATATCAGCGACATCCTCACGGCCTCGATCCGCTACAGCCTGGACAACCGGGCGGCCGCGCTGGACTACGCGCTGGGCTGGGCACGCGACATGGGCGTGGAGCTGGCCGACGAGTTCGTGGGCATGTACGTGAACGACTGGACGCTCGACTACGGCGAGCGCGGGCGGGCAGCCATCACCGAACTGCTGGGGCGCGGACACGCCGCCGGGCTGATCCCGAAGGTGGACCAGTTGGAATTCGTGGGCGGCTGAGCGGACGGTCGCTCAGGCGATGGCCCGATCGGCGAACGACTCCTGCGCATCCGGACGCTGCCGATAGCGCCGCGCGATGAACCCCTGGACGACGCCCAACTCCAGGTAGTGCTGCTGGAGGCGGCGCGGCAGGTGCCGGAAGTCTTCGATGAGCCCGCGGCATTCGCGATGGCCGCAGCGGCATTCCATGGACCACAGCCCGTCGTCCATGCTCGTGGAATAGTCGAACGTCACCTGTTCGCCCGGCAGGATGTCGGTCAGGGCGACGAGCCTGCGGTTGCCCACCAGCCCGGCGTTCGGAACACACGAATGATTGACGTAGACCGACGGGCTTTCCGGCAGGATGTAGGTGCGGGACCCCGTCTGGAGCAGCATCGAGGCCCGCTCGGTGTGGTGGATCGGGTCGTCGAGGTCGAAGCGCGGCCCGCGGAAGCTGGTGATGATCTCGCCCTTGCGGATGGCCCGGGCCGCGAAGATGCCGCGCCCGAGTTCGCACTCCTCGATGTAGATACTTTCCGGCACCCGCCAAACCTCCGTAACCGCCTGTCCCGCACGGGCCACGCCCCGGAAAGGCCGCCCTGGCGCGGCATCCGGGGATTTGGCGCGAGAACATAGATCAAGCCCGAGGGCGCTGGCAATACCCGACTTGGCCCGGGCGCAAAAAAACAGCCGATAGGCTCTTGACACCGGGTTTCCGCTACCTCTACCTTTTGCCGGCTCATCCCCCGGGCGGGCCGTTTTGACGTATCGCCCCCGAAATTCAGTGAGACCGGATGTCCTGTCCGACCAGCCCGGCCTTAGGAGGTCCGAGCGATGTTGGTGACGCAGAGCTTGCGCGGTGACGGCAAGGGCGAATCCAAAAAGGGTGAATCCAAGCCACGCAACAAGCGGAAGTACGACGAGGCCTCCCGCGAGAAGTTCAAGCGGGACGGCACGAGCCGCCCGGGCCAGAAACTGCCCAAGCGTGCCCGCAGCGACGACGACGACGACGTCGACGACGCCGAGCTGGAGGACGACGACGATCTGGACGACGACGACGACTTCGATATCGACGAGGACGACTTCGACATCGACGAAGACGACGACTTCGAGGTCGAAGGCGATGACTGGGAAAAGGACGACGACTAGTCCCTCCCCGCAGATCCGGTATCCACGCCGAAAGTTGGTTTGCCCATGACCCGGGATCTTAACGAAGATCCCGGGGCTTTCGGCGGTCTGCCGGAAGCCCCGGTGTATGCTGGTGCGCGGTTCGCCGTGCTGCCCATCCCCTACGACGGCACCTCGACCTGGCAGAAGGGCGCCGACAAGGGCCCCGAGGCCCTGCTGGCCGCCTCGGCCAACATGGAACTGTACGACATCGAGACCGACTCGGAACCCTGGCTCGCGGGCATCGTGACCATGGCGCCGCAGGTGGGCTTCGAGACGCCGGAGGCGATGGTCGAGTCGGTCCGCGCCGAGGCGACGGCGCTGCTGGCTGACGGCCGCACGGTCGTGGGCCTGGGCGGGGAACATTCGGTGTCGATCGGCCTGATCCAGGCCCACGCCGCCAAGTGGCCGGGACTGACCGTGTTGCAGTTCGACGCCCACGGCGACAGCCGCGACCAGTACGAGGGCTCGAAGTGCAACCACGCCTGCGTCATGGCGCGGGCGGCCGAATGCGCCGAATATGTGGCTGTCGGCATCCGCAGCATGGACGTCGCCGAGCGCGCGAAGCTTGTGCCCGGGCGGACGATCTTCGCCCACGAGATCGACGATGTGGACACGACGGCACGCCGGATCCTCGAGCGGATCAAGGGGCCGGTCTACATCACGATAGACCTGGACGTGCTGGACCCGTCGGAAATGCCGTCGACCGGCACGCCCGAGCCCGGCGGCCTCAGCTACCGCCAGTTGAAGGGCCTGCTCAAGGCGGTGTGCCGCGAACGGCAGGTGGTCGGGTTCGACGTCGTGGAGCTGATGCCGCGGCCCGAGAACCGGGCCCCCGATTTCCTGGCCGCCCGGCTGGTGTACCAGCTGATGGCCTTCGTCCTGCAGTCCGGAAAAGGAGAGCCCCGTTGAACAAGAAAGAAATCCTGTCCGATGTCCTGCGCCACGTTGACGTCAAGGCCTTCGACGCGCGTCCGCTGATCCAGGCCTATGGCGACATGGCCTTCCAGGCCCGCAACCTGTCGCGCGCGACCGGCATCCTCAACCAGATGCTGGCCGACCGCGAGTGCAGCGTCATCCTGACCCTTGCCGGCTCGCTGTGCAGCGCCGGCCTCAAGGACGCGCTCGCGTTGATGGTCGAGAACAACATGGTCGATGCCATTGTCTCGACCGGCGCCAACATCGTCGACCAGGACTTCTTCGAGGGCATGGGCTTCCGCCACTACAAGGGCGCGCCGCACGCCGTCGACGACCAGAAGCTGCGCGAGATGGGCATCGACCGCATCTACGACACGTACATCGACGAGGACGAGCTGCGCGAATGCGACATGGCGATCGCCGAAATCGCCGGCACGCTGGAGCCACGCGCCTATTCCTCGCGCGAGTTCATCCAGGCCATGGGCGCCTGGCTCGACAAGCGCGGCCTCGGTTGCGAGCACTCGATCGTGCACGCGGCCTGGAA
The DNA here is from genome assembly GCA_016703265.1 of bacterium. Classification (NCBI taxonomy): domain Bacteria; species bacterium. Next base: position 403,660 of record JADJCK010000007.1, on the reverse strand, counting down.
GAAGGACGTGCCCATCTTCTGCCCCGCCTTCAGCGACTGCTCGGCGGGCTTCGGGCTGGTGCACCACCAGTGGCACAGCGAGAAGTACCTGACCATCGACTCGGTGGCCGACTTCCGCGAGCTGACGCGCATCAAGCTCGAGTGCGGCGAAACCGGCATCTTCATGATCGGCGGCGGCGTGCCGAAGAACTTCACCCAGGACGTGGTGGTCGCCACCGACATCCTGGGCGAGGAGAAGCCGATGCACAAGTACGCCCTGCAGATCACGGTGGCCGACGAGCGCGACGGCGCCCTGAGCGGTTCCACGCTGCAGGAGGCCTGCTCGTGGGGCAAGGTCGACACCGCCTTCGAGCAGATGGTGTGGGCCGAGGCCACGCTGGTGCTGCCGCTGATGGTCAGCGACGCCTGGCACCGCGGCGCCTGGAAGCAGCGCGTGGCGCGGCAGTACAACAAGCTGCTGGCCAGCTCCGCTGCCCGGGCCTGAGCCTGATTCACGGTCCTGTTCCCATGAGGGGCTGCGCCACGGCGCGGCCCCTTTTTCCTGCCGGCGGGCGCCCGGCTCGCGGCCCGGCCACACGGGGCTTTCCTCACCGGGGACCCTGTGGCACAGTAGACGCTGTCCCGCCGGGCGGCGGCCCCCCCCGCCGCCTGCCGCCCGGCCGGTCCCTGACCCCACTCCGGCAAAGGAACGCGACCCATGCAACCGCGCACCCTCGCTGGCCTCGGCATGGCCATGCTCGCGGCCGGCGTCATGTCCATCTGGTACCTGAACCGCGGCGACGCTGGGGCCGGGCCGGAGCCCGGCCACGACCTCAAGCCGGCGCCGGCAACCGTGGCGCCGCTGGTGCCCGCGCTGGTGCCCGAGCAGGGCGGGCCCGAGGACGTGGCCGCCTTCCTCACGCACTACAACGACGAGTACCGGCGCCTGTGGACCGCGGCCGAGGGCGCCAAGTTCGCCGCCGAGTCCGACATCGGCGAGGCCAACACGCGTGCCCGCATCGAGGCCGGCCAGGCCCTGGGCGGTTTCGTGGGCAGTGCCGCGGTGATCGAGCAGCTGGAACAGATGCGCGGCCGGGCCGACGCCACGCCGCTGCAGGGACGCCAGCTGGACGCTGCCTGGCGACTGGCCGCCCACTACCCGGCGCCGGTCGGGGAGCGCGTGGGCACGCTGATCACGACCGAGGCCCAGGCTACCGACAGCCTGTACGCGGGCAACTGGATCCTTCGCGTTCCCGGCCGCCCCGAACGCGTGGTGACCCCCAACCAGCTGGACGACCTCGTCGCCGGCAGCCGCGACCTGGCGTTTCGACAGGCCGCCTGGGAATGCAGCAAGGACGTCGGTCCGCGCCTGAAGGACCTGCTCGTGGACCTGCAGGGCCTGCGCAACGGCGTGGCGCGAGAGATGGGTTATTCGTCGTATTTCGCCCTGGAGACCGACAACTACGGGCTGGGCGCCGACGAGATGCTGACCCTGATGGACGAACTGGTGGCCGGCATCATGCCCCTGTACCAGCAGCTGCACTGCTGGACACGCCACGAACTGGCCGCCCGATACGGGGAACCGGTGCCCAAGCGGATCCCGGCGCACTGGCTGGACAACCGCTACGGCCAGGCGTGGCCGGGCATCGTCGAGGGCGTCGACATGGATCGCATGCTGCGCGATGTGCAGCCCAGCTGGCTCGTGGAGCAGGCCGAGCGGTTCTACGTCTCGATGGGATTTCCGAACCTGCCGCCCCGCTTCTGGTCAGCCAGCGACCTCTACGAATTGCCGCCCGATGCAACACGACGCAAGAACACGCATGCCTCGGCCTGGCACGTGGACCTGGACCAGGACGTGCGCGCGCTGATGAGCGTGAAAGCCGACTTCGACTGGTTCAGCACCACGCACCACGAACTGGGCCACGTGTACTACTATCTGGCCTACAGTCGTCCCGAGGTGCCGCCCATCCTGCGCGAGGGCGCCAACCGCGCCTTCCATGAGGGCATCGGCACGCTGATCGAGTTGGCAGCCGGACAGGTCCCCTATCTCGAGCAGGCCGGCCTGCTGGCACCGGGCGAGGCTCCCGACGAGATCCGCTGGCTCCTCAACCAGGCGCTGACCGGACCGGTGACGTTCCTTCCTTTCGCCTGCGGCACGATGACGCACTGGGAATACGACCTCTACGAAAAGGACCTGCCGCGCAACCTGTACAACACCCGCTGGTGGGAATATGCCGCGCGCTACCAGGGCCTGGAGCCGCCGACGCCGCGCGGCGAGCAGTGGTGCGACGCGGCCACGAAGACCCATGTCATCGACGACCCGGCGCAGTACTACGACTACGCGATCAGCGAAGTCATCCTGCACCAGCTGCACCGGTACATCTGCCGCGAGATCCTGGCGCAGGACGTGCACGCGGCGAACTACTACGGCAGCCGGCAGACCGGGCAGTACCTGGACTCGATCCTGCGCCTGGGCGCCACGCGCGACTGGGCGCAGGTCATGCGCGAAGCCACCGGCGAGGACCTCTCCAGCGCCGCCCTTCTGGAATATTTCGCCCCGCTGCAGGCCTGGCTCGAGAAGGAGAACGCGGGCCGCGACGTCACGTTCTAGGGTGGAAGCGAGAGATAGAGAGGTGGGCGGGCAGTCCTCGCGCCTTCGGCGCTGCGGATAGCCCGCCCACCTCTCTATCTCTCGCTTCCGCACTGAACCTGACGTCGTTTATTTCCGGAGGATGCGGATCTTGCCGTTGAGGGTGTTCAGCTTGATGTCGGCGGCGCCGCTGCCGTTGGTGAAGGTCAGTTCCTGGCCCGGCACGTACTGGTCGGTGCGCTCGGGCTTCTGCCCGAAGGCGTTCTCGATGTCGCCGTTGAAGGTCGTGACCTCGAAGGCGGCGCTCACGTCGCCGGGCACCGAAAGGGTCAGGCTGCCGTTGACCGACTCGGCCTCGATGGTCGCGCCCGAAGCGGGCCGGCCCGACATGGAGATGGTCCCGTTAACCGTGTTGGCCTGCAGGCTCCTGAGGCTGGCGCAGTCGACGCTGGCGTCGCCGGTGACGGTATCCACCTGCAGGTCGGAATCGTCGCAGCGGATCCTGAGGCTGCCCGACACGGTCGACACTTCGGACTCGGCTCCCGCGCCGTCCACCTCGACGCTGCCGCTGACGCTGTCGATCTCCAGCCGACGGCACGCTCCGCGCACGTCGACATCGCCACTGACCGACGTCACCTCGATCACGGCGTCCAGGCCCGAGACATCCACGCCGGCCGCGACCACCTCGACCTCGAGGCGGCAGCCCCGCGGCACCTGGATGGTCAGGTCGGCGCCGTCGTTGATCGTGACCGACTCGTGGTGTTCGCCCTTTCGGTTGCCCATCAGGTTGCGCAGTCCCTTGTGCTGGTTCTTGTAGATGACCTCGACCTCGGCCCGCTCGCCGGCCGAGAACTCGAGCCGCTCCACGTCGTCGCCGAGCGTGCCTGTCACGCTGATCTCGGCCTTGTCCCAGCCGATGACCTTCACCATGCCGGCGATGTTGCTGATCGCGACGCGGCCGTCGGCCGGCATGCGGCCGCTTTCGCTGACGGGTCGTTCGGCCGCCGTCGCCAGGCCGGCCGCGACGAGCACGACGACCGCAACGAGCGCAGTCACCGCGCCGTGGCTGCGAAGTCCCGGATTCGAATGGCTGTTCATCTTCGTTCTCCTTCTCGGTTGCACGCGTCTCAGGTCCGGCCGCCCAGGGCGTTCCGGGTCCCGCCGTCCGCCTGCAGGCGAAGCAGCCGACCGCGCGAGTGGTGGATCATCAGGACCAGTCGGGACAGATCGGGGTCGTCGGGCGCCTGTGCCAGGGCGGCCTGCAATTCGTCGAGGGCCGCTTCGACAGCGCGCAGGCCCTGGCGCGTGGCCACCGGTCCGGACATCGGAGCCAGCGCTGTTTCGCTGTTCGCGGCGGTGCCGCCGGCCGTGGGCGCCTCGGGCAGCCGGGCAACGGGTTCACTTCCCGGGCGCACCCCGGTCAGCCCCGCCCCCACCGCCACGATGACGCAGGCGGCCAGGGCCGCTCCCGCCCACAGGGAACCGCTGCGGGCGGCGGTCCGGCGGCCGACAGCGCGACCGGGGGCACCGGCGGCATCCAGCGCGCGGGAAATGTCCGGCCACAGGTCGCGCTCGGGTGCCACGCCTTCGTCGCGCAGGCGGGCCGCCAGCGCGCTCACCTGCCGGTCGAGCGCGGTGGCCCCTACCGCCGGGCCATGGTTCGGGTCATGCTTCATGGCGACGCCTCTCCGGTTCGCTGTACATGGCCCGCAGCAGGGCCCGGGCACGGAACATCTGCGACTTGATGGTGCCTTCGCTGACACCCAGCAGGGTCGCCACCTCGGCCTGGGGATAGCCCTCGACCTCGTGCAGCACGAAGACCGTGCGGGCGCCCTCGGGCAGCCGGGCGATCAGGCGTTCGAGGTCGACGGCCGTCAGCATGGGCACCACGCCGTCCGCCGAAACACCCCGCGACTGCGCGGCCAGGCGCTCGAGACCGTCATCCTCGCCCGCGTCGACCAGCCAGCGCCGCGCGCGCTGCTCGGAACGCCACTGGTCGCGCCAGCAGTTCACCGCGATGCGGCCCAGCCAGGCCCCCAACGGTGCCTGGCCCGACCAGCCGCCGAGCGCCAGCCAGGCCTTCACGAACGTGTCCTGGGTCAGGATCTCCGCCTGCCCCCGGTCGCCCGCCAGCCGCAGGCTCAGGCCGTGGACGCGCGCGGCGTGACGCCGATAGATCTGTTCGAAAGCCCCGCGGTCGCCCGGCGGCCGCCCGGGCTGCCAGGACCGCATCGGCGACCGGCGTGGCGGGCCGGGCGGCAGGATCGGCGCTGGCGCGATCGGCGATCATGCGGGTGGCGCTCCGAGGGACGGGTGGCGGGTTCCTGACCGGGCAACAGGGATAAGACGATGCAGGCGGCCTGAAGGTTGGCAGGAATCCTGGCCGGGGGCCACATCCCAGGGATTGACTATCCGTGCCAATATGATACGATTTCTCTCTGTTTTTTCTCCGATTTAGCCAGGCGTGCTTCATGATGCGTCGATTTGTGAATGTGGTTTCTTCTTGCTGGCCCTGACCTGGCGCTGGCGGCGCCTGCTCCCGCCCAGGTCGGTGAACGGCTCCTTCGAACCGGAGGCCGGGGTCGTCACCTGGATGCTCGTCTCCGGGGGCCTGGGCACCATCCCGGGCTGGACCACGACCGACAACGGCGTGGAGTGGGTCATCGGTTCGAGCGCCGGGGCGCCGGCCCCGGACGGCCTTCACGCCGTGGACCTGGCCTGCTACGTCTACTCGGCGGGCGGTATCCAGCAGACCATCGCCACGACTCCCGGTGAAGTCCAGACGGTCCACTTCCAGCTGGGAACACTGGCGGCCTCGGGTCGCGACGGCACCTGCGAGATCGTCGTCGACGCCGACGGCCAGTCGCAGACGTTCACCCACGCCAATCCCAGCGGGATCGTCAACTACGCCACCAAGACGTTCGCCTTCCTGGCCGACGGCACTGCCGCCACGCTTCGCTTCCGCTGCCTGCAGAACGCCAACCAGCACTTCGCCTACCTCGACGCCGTCGGGCTCGAGGCGGTCGTCGCCACGGAGGAATCCACGTTCGGCGCGGTGAAGTCCCTCTACCGCTGACGACGGTCGACCCGATCGAAGGGCCGCCCTCCCTGTCCGGGAAGGCGGCCCGTTCTCTTGTCGCTACCCGTGCGGCTTCAGCTGATCGAGGCGCTGCCGTAGGTCTTCTCAAGTTCGGCGCGCAACGGTGCGAAATCGGCTTCGTTGGTCGTGCGGATGACGGCGCGTCGCGATCCGGCGGCCACTCCCTCGTAGGAAGTCATGATGCCGCGCAGGTGGAACCCGTGCTTGCGAATGATGTCGGCGACTTCCTTCACGGTGCCCGGCCTGTCGGCGATGATCACGCAGATGCGGTGGCCGCCGTGCCGGACCCCGGAGATGTCCACCAGGGCGCGGAAGATGTCGCGGTCGGAAATGATGCCGGCCAGCGTCTCGCCGGCCACCACCGGCAGGCAGCCGACGTTCTCGTCGAGCATCATCAACGCGGCGTCCTCGACCGGGGCATCGGGTGCGATCGTCAGCAGGCGCGCACCCATCGCCTCGCGCACCGAGGCCTTCGACAGCAGGTAGTTGATCTCGTAGACGTCGAGCGCCGTGGCCTTCGATGGACAGTACGCCTTGATGTCGCGATCCGAGATCACGCCCACCAGCTTGCCGTCCTTGACCACCGGCAGGTGCTTGATGCCGCGATCGCGCATCACATGCATCGCGTGCAGCACGCTCTCCTGCGGGTCGGCCGTGATCACCTGACGGGTCATCCAGTCCGCGACGAACATGTCTTCCTCCCCCGCTCCCGGGCGGCTACAACCCCAGGTAGGCAGCCTTGACGTGAGGGTCGCGCAGGAGGTCCTGCCCCCTGCCTTCCTTCTCCACGCGGCCGGTTTCCAGCACATAGGCGCGGTCCGCGATCGCCAGGGTCTGCCGCACGTTCTGCTCGACGAGCAGGACGGTGGTGCCCTCGTCGCGGATCCGCTTCACGATGTTGAAGATCTCCTGCACCAGGATCGGCGCCAGGCCCAGCGACGGCTCGTCGAACATCATGAGCCGAGGCAGGCCCATGAGCCCGCGGGCGATGGCGACCATCTGCTGCTCACCGCCCGACAAGGTACCGGAGGCCTGCCGCCGCCGCTCCTTCAGGCGCGGGAACAGGGTGAACACCTGCTCCTTGGTCTGCTCACGGCGCTTGCGGGCCTCGCCGCGCAGGGCGCCGAGGTCGAGGTTCTCCTCGACGCTCATCTCCACGAACAGTCGCCTGGCCTCGGGCACGTGCACCAGGCCGAGCTCGACGAGCCGGAACGGCTCGACACCGCCGAGAGACTCGCCACCGTAGAGGATCTCGCCCTTCCGCGGCCGCAGGATGCCGGAGATAGCCTTGAGCGTGGTCGACTTGCCGGCGCCGTTGGCGCCGATCAGCGCCACGATCTCGGCCCGACCGACGGTGAACGACAGGTCCCAAAGCACCTGGACATCGCCGTAGAAGACGTCGATGCCGCGGACTTCGAGCAGGGGCGCATCAGCCATCAGTCGTCCCCCTCCCGAGGTAGGCCTTCACCACTTCCGGATTCGCGCTGATCTCGGCCGGTGTGCCCTCGGCCAGCTTCTGGCCATAGGTCAGGACCACGATGCGGTCGGAAATCGACATGATCACCTTCATGTGGTGCTCGATGATCATGATCGTGATCCCCCGCTCCCTGATCCGGCGGATGATGGCGATCGACTCCTCGAGCTCGGACGGGTTCAGGCCGGCGCAGGCCTCGTCCAGCAGCAGCAGGTCCGGACCGGTGGCCAGCGCCCGCGCGATCTCCAGGCGCTTGCGCAGGCCCAGCGGCAGGCGCTTGGAAACGGTGTCGCGCACGTCCCACAGGTTGGTGATCTTCAGGATCTCCTCGGCGTGCGCCACGGCCTGGTTGCGGCTCGACGAGCGCAGGAACGCCGAGCAGACCACGTTGTCCAGGGTGGTCATGCGCTGAAGCGGCTTCACGACCTGGAACGTACGCGCCAGGCCACGGCCACAGATCTGGTGCGGCTTCAGGCCCGAGATCCGTTCGCCCTTGAACCGGACCTCGCCGCGCGACGGCGCGTAGAAACCGTTGACGACATTGAACATGGTCGTCTTGCCGGCGCCGTTGGGCCCGATCAGGCCCAGCACCTCGCCCTTGTTCACCGTGAAATCGACGTCCGTCAGCGCCGCCAGGCCGCCGAAGAACCGCGAAACACACTTGACCTCGAGCAGCGCGCTCATGACGACCTCCCCGGGCGCAGCAACCGGCGCAGCTTGGCGGCATCGCCGACCACGCCGTTGGGCAGGAAGATGATCACGACGATCAGCAGCACCCCGAACAGCGTGTGGTGCGCCGTGCCCACCTTGGGAATGGTGCGGATGATCTCCGCGAGCAGGATCATGATCACCGCGCCCAGGATCGGTCCCCAGCGCGTGGCCACGCCGCCGACCATGACGACCATGATGGCCATGACCGAGATGTCATGCAGCGCGAACACGACCTTCGGGTCGATGTAGCCCATGTAGTTCGTGTAGAAGGCGCCTGCAAAGCCGCAGAGCACGGCGCTGAGCACAAGTGCGATCGTCTTGTAGCGCGTGGTGTCGATGCCCAGCGACTCGGCGGCATCCTGGTCCTCGCGGATGGCGACGAAATAGTAGCCCAGCCGCGAGGCGATGACGCGATCGACGAACCAGAAGGTGGCCGCCGCGAGCGCCAGGATGATGTAGTAGTACCAGGTCTTCTCCACCCAGGTGCGCTCGCGGATCATGATGCCCATGTCGCCACCGGTCACCCCGACCAGGTTCTCGGCGACGATGCGCAGGATGACGCCCACGGCAATGGTGGCCAGCGCAAAGAACGGGCCGCGCAGCCGCAGGCAGATGAAGCCGATGATCAGCGCGGCCGCGCCCACGACCGGGATCGAGGCCAGCATGCCCCACCAGCCGGAGATGCCCAGCTTGACGTAGAGCATGCCCGACGTGTAGGCGCCGATGCCGAAGAAGGCGGCGTGCCCGAACGACACCTGCCCACAGTAGCCGGAGAGCAGGTTCCACGACATCCCGATGATGGTCCACATCACGACGAGGATGAAGTTGTGCAGCCAGTAGTTGGCATTGACGCCGGGTATCGCCCGGATGAGCGGCAACGCCGCGAGGAGGCCCAGGATCAGGAGCGGGCGGCCGTACTTCGCCTGCATGATGCCGGGTTTCGACTGGACGATCGCGGAATTCGACTGGACGATGCCGGGTTTCACTTGCCGAACCTCCGCCGGCGCAGCAGCGATGCGACGCCCCCGGGTACGAAGATCAGGACGAGCACGAACACGACGAAGCGGCCGACGGGCGCCCAGCCCATGCCCAGGTAGGTGGCGGTCAGCGATTCGAAGATGCCCAGGATGAGCCCACCGAGGATGGCGCCGACGGTCGAGCCCAGCCCTCCCAGGATGGTGATCACGAAGCCGGTCAGCGTGAACTGGCCGCCCACGTCCGGATAGAGGTAGTAGATGGGCAGGAACAGGCAACCGGCGGCGCCGACCAGGGCCGAGCCGAGCCCGAAGGTGAAGACGCGCATGCGCTCGACGTTGACACCCATCAGCAGCGCGGCGTCCTTGTCCTGCGCCGTGGCGCGGATGGACTTGCCCATGTCCGTGCGCGACAGGAAGAACCACAGCGCCGCGGTGATGACCACCGCGAACAGGAACGACACCGTCCACGGGAATGAGAGCGACAACTCGATCGGCGAATCCTTCCAGAGGTCGGTCAGGTACCAGGCCTTCGTGGCGTAGTCGACCGGCGTGGTGCGGTAGTCCGACTTGAAGATGATCGTCGCGAGGTTGGCCAGCACCATGCCGATGCCCACGGTCAGGATGACCTGGTTCTCGGGCAGGATGGCGTCGACCTTCAGCACGGGATTGATCAGGTACTTCTGCAGCGCCACGCCGAGGATGAACAGCAGCGGCACCGCCACGAGGATCGACAGGTAGGGGTCGATGTGGGCCCAGGCGAACAGCAGGTAGGCCACGTACATGCCGACCATCATCAACTCGCCGTGCGCGAGGTTGATGATCTTCATGACGCCCATGATGATCGTCATGCCCAGCCCGATGAGGGCATACAGACCGCCGAGCAGCAGGCCCGAAATGAGGGTCTGCAACAGGACTTCGATTTTCGCGGCGTTCATATCGCCATCCCGGCCGGGGTCAACAGGTCCCGACCGCCGCCCCCCGACCCGGCGGGGGGCGGCGGCACGATCTGAATCCGGTTACCGCCTGTCGCGCCAGCTCGGCACGGGGTAGACATGCGGCGTGCTGGCGTGCGTCTTCGGCCAGATGGTCTGGAAGTCGCCCTTCTGGACCTGGATCGCGAGCGTCTCGACGAAGTTCTGGTTCTGGTAGCCGTCCCTGTCCTCGAACTTCACGGGCCCGAACGCGGTCTGCAGGTCGACCGCCTTCATGCCGTCGCGAATGCCCTCGGTAGTCCAGTCCTTGGCGCCGGTCATGGCGGCCTTCAGCACGAACAGCGAGGCGTAGGCCGAGGCGCCGTGGTACGAGGGATAGTCGCCGTACTTGGCCTTGTACTTCTCGGCGTAGGCCTTCGCTCCCGGGTAGTTCAGCTGGGGCGTCCACAGGGTGGCGCTGACCACGTACTCGGCGGCGTTCTTGGCGTTGTCGATGAACTCGGGAATCGCGAAGCCGGCAGCGCCGCCCGCGAACAGCTTCGCCTCGAGACGAAGCTCCATGATCTGCTTCATCAGCAGCGAGGCGTCCATGACGTACGACACCATGTACACCACGTCCGGCTTCAGCGACTTGACCTTGGAGAGGATCGGCTTGAAGTCGGGCGCGCCGGCCTCGTACTTCTCCTTCAGGACGACGGTGATACCCAGCTTCTTGGCATCATTCTCCATGGCGTCGGCACCGGAGGTGCCGAAGGCAGTCGTCTCGTAGAGGATGGCGATGGTCTTGGGCTTCACGACTTCGCCCATGAAGCTGACGAATGCATCGGCGTAGTGCGCGTTGACCTGGTTCTGCCGGAAGACGTAGCGGTAGTTCTGCTGCGTGATGGCGTCGTCGGCGCTGGCGACGACCAGATACGGCGTCTTGCGTTCCTCGGCCACCGCGGCAACGGCCTTCGCGCAGGCTGAGGTGTACTCGCCGACGATGACGGGCTGCCCGCCCTCGATCAGCTTCTCGACGATGGCGCGCGCCGTCTCCGGCTTGCCGGTCGAGTCCTCGAAGCCCAGCACGATCTGCGAACCCTTGATGCCGCCCGATGCGTTGATCTCCTCGGCGGCCATCTCGAACGACTTCTTCATGATCTCGCCGAACTTCGCCACCTTGCCGGTCAGCGGCAGCGGCACCACGAGCTTGAAATCGGCGGCGAGGGCGCCCAGGGGCAGGGACAGCGCAAGCATGAGGATGGACAAGCCGATCACGAGGGGACGTTTCATGCCGGTCTCCTTCGGGTTCCTTGGTCGGGGACCGCGACCATTCGGTTTGCGGACGCAGCGGCAACGACAGGCGCGAAGCTTGGACTCACTCTGTCGCGATTCCGCCGCGGCTGTCAATCCGAAATTCCTGCATTCCGGCGGGATTTCGCCGGCTGCAACGCGCCGGGACCCGAACGGATATCGACTCTTAGGATCATTGTCAGGATACGGCGGCGCAGCGACCCGAACGTGCCGCGTCAGTGGGCGATGCGCCCCGATGCCCGGAGATCTTCGAGGTCGGCGATGCGCGCCAGCGTCACGGCCTCGCTCGCGTAGTGGCGCACCGGCCAGCGAACGTCGTCCTCCAGGCGTCGCTCCCGGCACATCCGCACCTGGTGGTCGCGATAGAGGCACCAGGCGGCCTGCGCTTCGGCCAGGGCAACCGCTTCGTCGCCGGCGAGCGACCGCTCCAGTTCGGCGAGCAGGCGTTGCATCATGTGCCCGACCTCGATGGCCGTTTCCGCGACGGTGGGAATCACCCGCGATTTGTCGGCGCCGGGCTCGAGGCCAGCCAACCGTGCGCGTGCCAGTTCCTCCATCTCGAACGCCGTGCGGGCCGAGCGCTCCGCGCGCGCGATGAGCGCGCCGGTCTCGGCGTCGACGCCGGGGCAGATGGAGAGTTGCGACCAGAGACGTCCGCGCAGTTCCCGGAAGCGGACGGCCGCAGCCGCCTTGCGCCTGTTCTCGCGCGTTCGCCGGATGGTGCCGCCGATGACGTCGTTCAGCAGGCCGCCCACGGCCAGCGCGAGCACTGCCGCTGCCAGGAAAGCCTCGTCGTGCAGGAGATATTTCATCGGAGATCGTCCCCGGCCGGTGGAATTCGCGAATCGCCGCGCGGTGACGGGCGCAGCGGGCATCACCGAATCATAAGCGCAGACCGGCGGGGGAAACGGCAATCCCGGGGGAAAACGGGGCGGACGGCCGACCGTCCGCCCCCGAGGCTCAGCCGAGGAAGGGTACCGCCCGGCGCAGCAGCGCCTGGATGTGCTCACCCGTGTCGTAGTCGAGAGTCGAGCCGTGGATGCTGTGCGGGATGCCGTAGATGACGAAGATCACCAGCATGGCGGCGAAGGCCCACCAGCGGCCGACGGGTTTGCCGTCGCGCGCGGAACGGCAGCGCCAGGCCGCGGCAAGCCAGACCAGCGCACCCACGGCCAGCTTGTTGTCCGTCCAGTCGGTGCCGAGGGGCCAGCCGGTCCAGTAGGCGTCGAAGGCGTACTTCTGCACCACCGGCCCGAGGATGCAGCCGCCGAGCAGCAGGAACAGGAACGTCAACTGTGACAGCGGGCGAAGGCCGGAACTGCCACCGAGCAGCCCGGTCAGGCCGCAACTGGTCGAGAAGAACATGCCGATGATCATGCAGGTGACGTGGAAGACCAGCACCAGCGCCGGCACATCGCCCTTGTAGCGGGCCACCGCGGCCTCGTGCTCGGGCACCTGAACCGACTGCCCGTCCTTGGTGATGTGGACGTGGTACTCGAGCTTGCCCGCCATCTTCTGCCGCGGCAGCGTGGCGCGCAGCACCGCGCCGTCGCGGGTCATGGGCAGGTGCTCCCAGGCGTCCTGTGTCGGGTACCGGCGCCACTGCACCTCGGCCGTGACGCCCGGGTCGGGCGCCTCCACGGTGACCGGCATGTCGCCGTTGATGCTGTGCGTGCGCAGGAGTTCACCAGAGGCCCGCGCGCCCGCCACCGTCTCGTTGAACCTCACCTCGTAGGTCGGGCCCGAGATCTTCTGCCAGACCAGGAAGCCCAGCGTCATGACGAGGGATACCGACCAGATCGCAATCGTCCGTTTCACCGGTTCTCCTTAATCGCAGGGGCCCGGCTCCCGCCCGTTGCCGGGCGACGGGCGCCGGGCCCGCGTTGCATCCAGCCTTTGCGCCTTGGGTCGCCCTAGGCGCCGTACTTGCGGATCGCCGCATCCGGGCGCGGCAACATGACGAAAATGAAACCTGCAACCCCCGAGAATGGCCACTGCCGGGACCACGAACATGGTGGTGCCCGGTTCCGGGCCGCTGATGAAGCCGCTCATCTTGTTGCCCACGGCCGTGGAAAGGAACCAGCCGCCCATCATCAGGCCCACCCGGTGGGTCGGCGCCAGCTTGGTCACCAGCGACAGGCCCATCGGCGACAGGCACAGCTCGCCGAAGGTGATGATGATGTAGTAGCCGACCAGCCACATCATCGAGGTCTTGGCGGCGCCGTCGTGCCCCATCTTCGCACCCAGGGCCATGACCAGCATGCTGACGGTGGTGATGAGCATGCCGTAGAAGATCTTGCGCGCCGTGCTGACGGGGCGGCCCGCCTTCACCCGCTGCGCGAAGAACCAGACGACGACCGGCGTCAGCACGACGACGAAGAACGGGTTGAGGAAGCCCGTCAGGAGTTCGGCATTGAGCAACCGCACATAGCGCCCGGGTTCCAGGCGCGGCGTGGCGGCGCCGGCGTTGGCGTAGACGGCGTCGTAGGTTTCCCGCGAGACGACGATCAGCGGCACCTGGCGGTCCTGCACGTTGCGCGTGAGCACGACCTGGCCCGTGGGCTCGGCCTTCTCGGGCGTGACCTTCACGCTGGTCGTCGTGACGCCGTGGGCGTCGGCCGCGGTCGACAGCGCGACGTTGTCGTCAGGAAACACGCGGCAGGCCAGCGATCCGTCGATGCCGGGCGTGCCGGGCCATGGGTTGACCGTGACGTCGAGCGACGGATCGCCGCGCAGCGTTTCAATCGTACCCTGGCTGAGGATGCGCGCGCCGAACATCGCCTCGTTCGCCTGCGGCAGCACCACGAGCGTGCGCTCGTCGGGCCGCGGCACAGCCGGTCCGGCGTTGCCGAAGTAGCTGGGCATGGCCTTCTGCGCGTAGAACTCGGTGGCCGTCGGGATCCACTCGGCGCGGCGATCGGTGCTGCGCTCGGCGAATACCGTCAGCAGGCCGCCGCTCAGGTGCAGGATCATGAAGAACGTGCCGCCGGCGACATAGACCGGGATGAGCGCCGCGAGGCCCGGCTTCTCCTCCGCGTTGGCGCGCCGCACCAGCGAGGCGAAGTAGCCCGCCACCGGCAGCATGCCGATCAGGAAGCCGAACGTGATCGGCCCGATGCTGCCCATCACGAACGGGAGCTTCTGGCCCACGAAATAGCCGATGACGCCGAAGCCCACCGCCGGGGCCAGGATGGTCAGGAACATCTGCTTGAGGCCGAAGTCGCCGGCCTTCACCTCGGGCTTGCGGTCGGCCGCCTCGAGCCGCTTCCAGTTCAGCACCAGGATGACCACGCCCACGAGCATGCCGACGCCGGCCGCGGCGAACGCGGTGTTGAAGCTCCACAGGTTGCGCAGGGGCGCCGCCAGCAGCGCCGAGACCGAGGCGCCGATGTTGATGCCCATGTAGAAGATGTTGAAGCCGGCGTCGCGCCGCGGGTCGCCCGGCTTGTAGAGGTTGCCCACCATCGCCGAGATGTTCGGCTTGAACAGGCCGTTGCCCAGGCAGAGCAGCGCCAGGCCGGCGTAGAACGTGGGCATCGACCGGATGCCGAGGCTGAAGTAGCCGGCCGCCAGCAGCAGGCCGCCGATGAGAACGCTCTTGCGGTAGCCGAGGATGCGGTCGGCGATCATGCCGCCGATGAACGGCGTGAAGTACACGAACGCCATGTAGGTGCCGTAGATCTCGCCGGCCAGGGCGTTGGTGAAGCCCAGCCCCCCGCGCTCGGTATCGGTCACGTACAGGAAGAGGATGCCCAGCATCAGGTAGAAGCCCAGGCGCTCCCACATCTCGGTGAAGAAGAGGGGTTTCAGGCCGTGGGGATGGCCCTTGGCGGCGGGGGGCGCCGCGGCGGCGGCGGACGCGGTCGACGACATGCTGGCCTCCGGATGTTCGGTGGACGCGCGGGACGGGGACGCCCCGGAACGGGAACGCGGGGGACGATTCCCGGAGGGTCATTCTAGGGGGCGCCGCCCCGTGCCGTCAACCGGCATGGGCACCATCAGGCGTACTGCCTACAGGGGGTTGCGGGGCGGCAGGAGCACGTTCGCCAGCAGCAGGCCGGCCACCAGCGACACGCCCACCAGGAGTGCGGTGACGGCGCTGTCGATCCCGCCGACCACATTGCGCTCCATCAGGAACGACAGGCTCCGGTAACCGATGGCCCCCGGTACCAGCATGATCAGCGACGGCACCACCATGACTACGGCCGGACGGCGCCACCGCCGCTCGTAGAGGTTGCCGGCCAGCCCCGCCAGCAGCGCGCCGAGGAGCGCGCCGAACGCCGGTCCCAGCAAATGTACGCCCAGGCGGGCGGCGCCGAACGCCGTCACGATGCCGACGAGCATCCACGGCCATTCGCCGCGGCGGGCCCGGAACAGGACCGCCAGTGCGGGCGCCGTGAGCAGCAGGGCCGGCGCCAGTGTCCAGCCCGGGAGCGCGGCGGGCGCCGCTCCCCGGTTGACGGCCAGGGCGGGCAGGAATGTCGCGAGCTGCTGTCCGAGGCCGACGCCGAGGCCCAGCTTGAGCAGCGTCATCAGCGACCCGGTCAGGCGGGCCGTGCCGCGGACCAGGTG
This sequence comes from bacterium, assembly GCA_016703265.1. Taxonomy (NCBI): domain Bacteria; species bacterium. The sequence continues at coordinate 388,032 of JADJCK010000007.1, read as the reverse complement.
CCCGGCCGCCAGTTCGTTCAGGGCCAGGGTGAGCGTCAGCCCCGGCAGGAGCACGATGATGCTCGAGACGATCACGGGAGCGACGGCCAGGCCGGTCCAGATCGATCCGGCGGCCATCGCGAGGACCGTGGCGGTCATGGCCGCGGCGAATTCGTAGATGCGCCCGACGGTCTCCGAACGCTGGGCGGCCACGCCGAGCACGCCCACGATGAGTCCCACCACCACGGAGGCGAGGATCTCCCCGCCCCGGTCCCGAAGACGAGGGCGGCCGTGCCCGAGGCCGTCGCCAGGGCCACGACACTGAGTGCCGGGCCGTACGGCGACGGCGACGTGGCGACATCGCGCAACCGCACGTGCGCCTGTTCGACGCTGATCTCGCCGCGCCAGAGCGCCTCGACGACCTCGTCCAGCGCCACGATGCGGTCGAGCCGCATCTCGCCGGGCGTCACCCGGGCAAGCGAGGTCTGCTGGCTGCCCGGCTCGCCGAACGCGGAGATGAGCGAGGTGGGTGTCGAGAAGAACTCGGCACGCAGGTCCAGGCGACGCGCCGCCACGCTGAGCGTGTCCTCGAGGCGATGCGCAGGAATGCCGTTCTCGTGGAGCGCGCGGCCCAGGGCGATCAGGAAATCGATACGGGGGTCGACGGTTGGCATGGCAGTCCGGCCGGGCGCGTGGCGCGGGCCAGGGTCTCCTCCGGCGCAAGGGTCACCGAATCGACGATCAGGCGCAGACGATCGGCGTCAATGCCCCAGGGCGCAAGATAATCGAGTTCCTCCGGCCAGGCTTCCGCCTGCAGGTGATCGCCCGCCATCTGCGCCACCATGTCGCCCACCAAGACCGCCAGCACCAGGTCCTTGTCGTGCGGGGCCGCCCAGGGCCGGTGATGGTACCTGATCGCTGCCGCGAGTGGCGCCGGGAAGCCCCAGTTCTCGGCCAGCAGCGCGCCGGCGTCGGTATGGTCGAATCCGAGGGTCTCGCGTTCGCGCTCGTTGACGTTGAACAGGGGGAATGCCGGCACCAGCTTCATGCCGTTGGTGGCCAGGTGCGAGTCGAGTGCGAGCATGCCGATGTCGTGCACCAGGCCGGCAGTGAAGGCCTCACACGAGCGCTCCGGCGCACCCAGTTCGCCCATGACCACCTGGCCGTCATCGCCGAGGTCAGGGCGTGCTCCCAATAGCGATCACGGTCGATGCCGTAGCCGGTCAGGTTGCGGCGCATGACCGGCACCATCCCCGTGGCGAAGGCCAGGGTGAGCACGGCCCGGTTGCCGAGCAGCACCAGCGCCTGCCGCGTCGTACCGACGGTTCCGCGCACGCCGTAGAAGGCCGAGTTGGACAGCTTCAGGACATTGGCCGTCATGGCGCCGTCCTGGTCGAGCACCTGCGCGACCTTGTCCGCAGCGCACGTCTGGTCCTTGAGCAGGTCCAGCAGGCGCACGACGGTGGTGGGCAACGCCGCCAGGTCGCCTGTCGTCGAGACCAGGTCACGGAGCACATATTGAGGCAAGGCGCCCTCCACCATCGGGTTCCCGGAGCCGCTGCAGATATCCCGACGGGGATCGGCAACCGACGTCCGCGGGTTGAGCTAAGTTTTTGCGCCCCTGCCCATTGAAAGCGCAAAGCCGGGTTCGGTTGGCACAGGTCGTGCTTTCCCAAGGGCATGGACCGGCACGCACGATTCATCCTGCTGGCGACCCTGGCGTTCGGAACCGTCGTTTTCGGCGGCACCGTGGCTGTGCTCGCCATGTCCCGGCCCGTGGATCCCTGGGCCGCCATGGCCGGGATCCTGGCTGCCGGGGCCCTGACGGTGGCGCTCCTGGCCATGGCCTGGGCCCGCCGGCGCACTTCCGGAGCCCGCCAGCGTCCGAACGGCGCCGAACCGGTCCGTGACCCCGCCAGCGGCCTGGCCGTGGTGCCCCTGGGTGACGGCCAGGCGGCAGTCATCTTCGACGCGGATGCGGCCGGACCTGTGGCTGCCGCGGCCCCGGACCCCGCCGTCGCCGCCCGCGAGGCGGCCGTCGACGCCGATACCATCTGGGCGGCCATCACCGACGCGGTCGCCGACGCCGGGCGCCCGCCGGCGCCGCCCAGGAACCTGACCGGTCCCGGCCATGGACCCCTCGACTGGGCCCGCCGGCTCACCCGCCGCCCGCCCCCGCCGGCCGACAGCGACGATTGCCGTTAAACCCCCGCCTCCGTTCGCCGAAAATCAGAGCGAGTTGTAGTGTCATTGCGGGCTCGCGACGCAGAGTGGAGTCGGGATCCTCATGGCCGGTGCACGCGCATCACAGAAACCTGCTTCGGGCGGCACGGCCACCGCCGAACCCGCCGGCATGCGCGCCGGCGCCGGCGACGTCAGCGTCTATGTCACGGACGACAAGCTCGGCGTGCTGCTGGATTGCCCCGACCCGCTTCCGGTGCTGGACGAAACCGTGGCCACCGTCATGGAAGCGTTCCGCAAGCTGAAGATCCCCGAATACCCCGATGCCGAGTTGCTCACGCAGATGCTCGCCGTCTGTGCGCATAACGGGCAGGCGCTGGTCGCGCAACCGCTCATCCAGGGCTACGACGCCGAACCGAGCCGTGACGGGCGCCTGGAATGGGCGCGCGATTTCTTTGTCGAGGGATGGGAAGTCGACGCCGAGACGGGCGCCATCGATTTCTGGGCAAGGCTCGACAACCGCGCCGTCACCGCCGGCGAATGGCTGCTGAAGCTGCATCCGCCGGTAACGGGCGAACCGGGACTCAACGTCTTCGGCCAGAAGATCGCGGTCGGACGACCGCAAAAGGAGCGAATGCGCTGCGCCAAGGGCGTGACGCAACGCGACGACGAACAGGGCATCACCTGGTTCGAGGCCGAGGTCTCCGGGCGCGTGCGTCTGAACAACGGCACGCTGGCCGTCGACGACGTCTACGTGGTCAAGGGCAACCTCGGGCTGGCGACCGGCAACATCCGCCACACCGGGACCCTGCAGATCGAGGGCGACATCGAACAGGGCGTGACCATCGAGGTCAACGGTGACGTTGTCGTGCGCGGCATGATCGAGCCGTGCAACATCACGACCGGCGGTTGCCTGCAGGTCGGTGGCGGCATTGTCGGGCAGGAAGAATTCCGCATCTGCGTCGGCGGCAGCGTGCAGGCACGATACATCCGTGACGCCAACCTCGATGCGATCGGCGACGTGACCGTGGGCAACGAGGTGTCCCACGCCGTGATCCGCACGCTCGGGCGCGTCCTGGTGGCCAACGGGCGCATCGGTGGCGGCACGACGATCGCGCGCGCGGGAATCACCGTGGGCCAGGCCGGTGCGGCCGGCGCCACGGGCACGGTGCTGGTGGCGGGCGTCGACTACCTGGTCGAGCCGACCGTGGCCAGGATGGAGGCTGAGCTCGCCGAATTCGAGAAGCGTCGCGGGTTCCTGACCGCCGAGATGGCCCGGCTCCGCGAGATGCCGAGCGGAGAATCCAAGGAGGCCGTCGCCGCCGCGCTGGGCGAACTGGTACGGGAAGCGGCAGCGCTACCGGGCGCAATCACCCAGGCGACCGCGGCGATCAAGCGCTATATCGACGAAGCCGAGGCGGCCTGTCATCCCGAGATCGCAGCACTCAAGGAAGTGTGGTCCGGCACGTCGATCCAGCTGGGCGAGGAACGCATGCCCGTGCGCGCGTCCGTGCGCAAGCCTCGCCTGGCGCGCCTGCTCAACGGCCGCGTCAGGCTGCTGCCGCTCGGCGAGGGCAACATGCCCGACACCGAGTGACGGCGGCAATTCCCCCCGGATCATCCTGACCGCACAATGCCCGACACGGCGCCGGCATTTGCGGCACCTTGCCTCTAGCGGCCGCGCAGGAGCGGGTTGTAGCGCATGCGCGTGCCGAGGTCGACCGAGAGACGGATCTCCTCGGCGGAAAGCTCGGCAGGGAACATGACGCCGGAAACGCGGGCGTTCCGCAGGCTGACGCCCTCCATGCGGGTGTTCGAGAAGTCGATGCCGCGCAGGTCGGCTTCCCGCAGGTAGGCGTCCGACATGTCGAGCCCGTCGGCGTTCATCCCGCGCAGGTCCAGCGACCGCAGGTCGACGCCACGCAGGTCACAGGTGGCGCCCGTTGCGCGCTTGGCGTTGAAGCCCGTGACGTCGTCCGAGCGCAGCAGCTGGTACAGCGGATCCTTCGAGAATGCGGGCCGGGAACTCGGCATGCTGGTCACCTTTCCGGGTATGCCGCCCGCTCCGCGCAGGACGGCTGGGGGTCAGCTTACACCACGATCGGGATCTCTGCGACCATCAGGTCGACACCGGCCAACCCGCCTGCCGCTCGGCTCGACGCGCCGCCGCGTTGCCCGCCGCCGGGTCGACCCGCCACAGCAGCAGGCCGCCGGCCACGAAGAACACCACCAGCGAAGCGACGCCAACCCGGCTGGTGCCGGCCGCCTGGGCCGTCAGCCCGAAGACCAGCGGCCCCACCACGCCGGCCAGCCGCCCGCTGGCGCCGAAGAACCCGAAGAACTCGGCGGCGCGGTGCCGCGGCACCATGGCCGCGAAGAGCGAGCGGCTCAGTGCCTGCGCGCCGCCCTGCACCACGCCGACGGCTGCCGCCAGCAGGTAGAAGTGCAGGGCCGTGCGCAGGAACAGCGCGCCGACGGCGATCAGCGTGTAGCCGGCCAGGGCGCCCAGGACCAGGGTGCGCGCGCCGTGCCGTTTCGCGGCAGCGGCAAAGGCGTACGAGCAGGGCACGCCCACCGCCTGGGTGACCACCAGCGCCCCGATCAGGTGCGTCAGGCCGATGCCCTGCTCGGCGCCGAAGGCCGTGGCCATCTTGACGATGGTGCCGATCCCGTCGTTGTAGACCCAGTAGGCGACGAGCAGCAGGCTGAGGTCGGGATAGCTGCGGATCTCGTTGAAGGTGCCGCGCAGGCGTCGCAACGTCGCCAGCACGCCGGCCGGCGCGCCCGACGATGGAGGCTCGGGCACGCGCCTCAGCAGCGGGATCGTGAACAACATCCACCACACACCCACGCTGATGAAGGACAGGCGCACGGCCTGCCCGGCGTCGGCGAGCCCGAACCAGCCCGGCTTGAGCACCCAGGCCAGGTTCACGACGAGCAGGAGCCCGCCGCCCGCGTAGCCGAGGCCGTAGGCGCGGGCCGAAAGGGCGTCGAGCCCGGCCCCCGTCGCCAGGTGGGGCAGCAGCGCCTCGTAGAACACGATGGACAGGGAAAACGCGAGGCTCGCGGCCGTGAACAGCAGCGCCGCGGCCTGCCACTGCGCGCCGCCCAGGGTAGCCATCAACATGGTCAGGACGGCGCCGGCGCCCGCGAACCACGCCAGGCGGCGCTTGCGATCACCGCGCGCATCGGCGGCCGCGCCGAGCGGTGGCGACAGGAGGGCCGTCAGGAGCAGGCCACCTGCCGTCACGTAGCCCCACAGGGCGGTGGCCTCGGACTCGCCGCGCCCGCCGGCAATGGCCAACTGCCGGAAGAAGGGCGGGAACAGGGCGGCCATGATCGAGGTGGCGAACGCCGAGTTGGCCCAGTCATAGAAGCACCAGGCGGTGCGCGCGGTGTCGTCGACTTCGGTAACGGCTTTCACCAGTAGTACGAGATGCCGGCCTGGGGCGACACCGTCGTGTTGCCGGTCCGCTCTTCGTGTACGAAGTCGAGTTCCACCAGCCACGCCCAGCGCGCGCCCTGGAGCACCTCGACGCCGACACCGGCGCCGTAGTTCCAGTCGGTACCGGCCGCGTAGATGTCGCCGTCCGGACCCACGCCCGTCTTCTCGCGGTGGTAGTAGAAGGCGGTACCGACGGCCGTGAACAGGCGCAGCTGCGAGTCCTGGCGCAGCAGGTAGTGCAGCTGGATGCCGAGATTGTGGCGCTGGTCGTCGCCGGTGTGCCAGATGCCGCCGGCGGCCTGCGCATACAGGAACCATTGCAGCGGCAACCGGAACGACAGGCCCGTGCCGCCGATCTTGCCGTAGTGCATGCCGACCGCACCGGTCAACGTGTCGCCGCCCCGGTTCCAGTCGCGACCGTCGCCGCGGGACACCGCCTGCGCCGGCAGCGCCGCCAGGGTCGTCACCAGCATCGCCAACAGCGCGAGCGCCACCGCAGACGCACGGTGGCCGGATTGCAGGGCGCAGGATCTCATCGACATCGCTCCATCCTCGGTTGGGACCGTCGCAGGCCCGGTGGCCTGGTCGGGGCCGTTGGTCCATCCATCGCCATACTGGCAAAACAGCGCGGGTTCTGCCACCCCGAACCGTCGGCGGTCGTCCCGCGGCCGTCCGTCGACTGCATCCGGGCCCGCGCCATGGGTTGTCGCCGGGGCCGGCCGCTGCTAACCTGCGCCGACCCGTCGACCGTGCGGCGGCGGGCGACTGTCGTGGCTCCCGGTTTCGAAAGGACCCGCACCGTGCTGGCTACCCTGATTCCCGCCGACAGTTCCTGGGCGATCTGGGCGGTGCTGCTGACGGCGGCCGCCTTCGGCCTGCATGTCGAGAACACCCGCGTGGGCCGGCGGCTCAGCGGCGCCATCCTGACCATGGGCTTCACGTTCCTGCTCTCGAATCTCGGCGTGATCCCGGCCGACGGCGTTCCGGCCTACGACGTGGTCTGGGGCCGCCTGGTGCCGCTGGCGATCCCACTGCTGCTCCTGCGCGCCGACCTGCGGCGCATTCTCCGCGAGGCGGGCCCCACCCTGCTGGCGTTCGGCATCGGTGCCGTCGGCAGCGTCCTGGGGACGATCGTCGCCTTCCTCGTGGTGCCGCTCGGCGCGGAGGGCTGGCAGCTGGCGGCCGTGTTCTGCGCCACCTGCATCGGCGGTTCCATGAACTACGCCGCCGTCTCGGAGATCGTCGGGTTGCGCTCGGGCGACCTGCTGAGCGCCGGTGTCGCCGCCGACAACCTCGTGATGGCGATCTACTTCCTGATCCTGTTTGCGCTGCCCTCGTTCGGCTGGCTGGCACGACGCTACCCGCGCCGACTGGTGGAGGCAACGCCGGGCTCCTCCGCGCTCGACTCCGGCCGGAAGGCCGTCAACACGATGCCCGACCTGCGCGGCACGACCACGGCGGTGGCCCTGGGGCTCGTGCTTTGCGCCATCAGCTATGGACTGGCGGCGCTGACCGGCTGGAAGGGCAGCGGTGTGCTGATCCTCACGGCGTTGACCGTGACGCTGGCGACCGCGGCGCCGGGCGCCTGCGCCAGGCTGGCCGGCAGTGACGTGATCGGCACCTTCCTGATGCAGATCTTCTTCGCCGTGATCGGGGCCAGCGCCAACATCGGCATGGTTCTCAAGGTGGGACCGGTGCTTTTCGTCTTTGCCGCGGTGATCCTCGCCATCCACCTGCTGGTGCTGCTGCTGGGTGGCATGCTGATGCGGCTGGACCTGTTCGAGCTTATCATCGCTTCGAACGCGAACGTGGGCGGCCCGACGACCGCCGCGGCCATGGCCGTGGCGCGGCGCTGGGACACACTGGTGCTGCCGGCCATCCTCTGCGGCACGCTGGGCTATGCCGTGGCCAACTTCATCGGCGTGGCGGTCGGGCACTGGCTCAAGGGACTATAGACGGACGCGGCGGCAGGCGCCGCGCCGGGGAACGGGGATCCGCTTGAAGAACGTCATCCTGATTTTCGCGGGCGCACTCGTGGTGGCGGTCGGCATCGTCGTCATCGTCCTGCGCGGCGCGCTGGCCGGCGGCGCGCAAGCGGCGACCGGCGAGGCGCCCGGCACGCTTTGGGCCTTCACGCCGAACTCGCTGGAAGGGAAGCCTGCGGCGCTCTCCCAGTGGAAGGGGCAGGTCGCACTGGTGGTCAACACGGCCAGCAAGTGCGGGCTGACGCCGCAGTACAAGGGCCTCGAGTCGCTGTATCGCGAGTTGAAGGACCAGGGCTTCGTCGTGCTGGGCTTCCCCAGCAACGACTTCATGGGCCAGGAGCCCGGCACCGCCGAGGAGATCCGTTCGTTCTGCGACACCAACTACCAGGTCAGCTTTCCGCTGTTCGCCAAGGTGAAGGTGAAGGGCGACGGCAGGAGACGGCCTCTACTCGTGGCTGACGGGCGGCGGCCTCGAGAGCCCACCTGGAACTTCACGAAGTACCTGGTGGGCCGCGACGGCAAGGTCATCGCCCGCTTCGGGCCCAAGACCGCGCCCGACGATGCCGAGCTTCGCGCGGCGATCACGAAGGCTCTCGGCGGGGCCTAGGCGCCTCCAGCTGCCGGTCTCCTGCCTCGATCCTGCGCCCGGCCCGCGAACTGCAGGCCGGGCGCCGTCTATTTGAGGAGCGTCAACGAACGGAAGTCGTGCCCGTCCCCGGTCTCCAGCCGGCCCAGGTAGAGGCCGGCGGGCAGCAGGCGACCGTCGTTCGCGGTCCCGTCCCAGGTGACATGGTGGCGGCCCGCCGCATACCGGCCGCGGACCAGTTCGCGCACGAGGCGACCGCGGAGATCGTGGATGCGCAGGCGCACGTCGGCGGCCGCCGGCAGTTCCCAGGTGATCGTGGTGCCCGCATTGAACGGGTTGGGGAAGCAGGGCAGCAGGCGCGGGCGCGCCGGCAGCGGCAGTTCGGGATCGTAGCCTTCCTGCAGGCGCTCGCTCTGCGCCGCCAGGGCGTGGTTGTAGCCGGCGGAGATGGACTTGAGGCGGACGTTGGCGTGCGGCAGCGCCTGCCCGCCGGCGCCCATGTTCCCCCAGGCCGCCACCGTCGCATCGTCCCGCAAGGCGAGGCTGAAGCGCCCCCCGGCGCTGACGGCGGTCCAGGCCGGGTCGGGTGGCGGCACATCGCATTGCCCGTCGTCGTTGTTGCCCCAGGCCACCAGCGTGCCGTCGGCCCGGAGGCCGACGCTGTGCGCCCAGCCGGCCGCGATCGCCACAAAGCCGCTGTTGGGCGCCGGCACCGCGCACTGGCCCTCTGCGTTGCTGCCCCACGCCGCGATCGAGCCGTCGGCGCGCAGGCCCAGGCTGTGGGCGCCGCCCGCGGCGATCGCGACGAAGCCCGCGTTGGGAGCGGGCACCGCGGTCTGGCCCTGGGTTGCCTGGCCCCAGGCGAGGATGATCCCCCCGGCAGCCAGCCCGAGGCTGTGCGAGCCGCCCGCCGCGATCGCCGTGTAGGGGAACGGCAGCGCCGGCACGGTGCACTGCCCGTCGGCATTGTTGCCCCAGGCGGCGACGGTGCCGTCGCTGCGCAGGCCGAGGCTGTGCGACTGGCCGGCAGCGAGGCTCGTGAAGCCCGCGTTCGGAAACGGCACCTCGCACTGGCGCAGGTCATTGTCGCCCCAGGCCAGCACGAAACCGTCAATACGCAGCGCCAGGCTGTGCGCGAAGCCGGCGGCGACGACGACGAACTCGCGGTTGGGCACCGGCAGGCCGCACTGGGCGTCGTCGTTCAGGCCCCAGGCATCGGCGCCGCCGCCCTTGAGCAGGCCCACCGTGTGGCCGAAGCCGCCGGTCACCGCCGTGTAGAACGCGTTGGAAGAAAGCGGCACGCCCTGCCCGTGGTCGTTGCGCCCCCAGGCCGCGAGCGAACCGTCGGCCCGCAGCGCCAGGCCGTGGTCGAAGCCCGAGGCGATGGCGACGAAGCCCGCGTTCGGCGACGGCACGACGAGCTGTCCGACATCGGAGCGCCCCAGGCGGCGACGCTGCCGTCGGCGCGCAGCGCCAGCGAGTGCTTCCAGCCGGCGGCGATCGCGACGAAGCCGGTGTTGGGCACGGGCACGTCACACTGCCCGTCATCGTTGCGTCCCCACGCAGCGATCGTGCCGTCCGCGCGCAGAGCCAGGCTGTGGAAGCCGCCGGCCGCTACCGCGCTGAAGCCACCTTCGGCCGGCGCGCTTGAGCACTGCGCGAAATCGTCGCGTCCCCAGGCCGTGACCCCGCCTGCGGCGCCGAGCACCAGGTTGTGGTAACCGCCGGCGGCGATCGCGGTGTGGCCGGTGTTCGCGCCCTGACCGTTGCTCACCTGCGGCGCCGTGCCCTGCCCGTGTTCGTTGGCGCCCCAGGCGTGGACGGTGCCGGCGGCGTCCAGGGCCAGGCTGTGCAGGTAGCCGGCCGAGACAGCCACGAGGCCGCGCACGGCGACCGGCGGTGTCGCCTGGCCGAACCAGTTGTAGCCGGTGGCGACGAGGGTGCTGTCCGGTCGCAGGCCCAGCGTGTGGTAGCCGCCCGCCGAGACGGCGCGCAGGTCGGCCAGTTCCTCGCGACCGGCCACCACGGCGGCGCCCCAGCTGACGACCGTGGCCCCGGCCGGGGGCGTGCCTCCCAGCAGCACGCCCAGCGCCAGGGCGCAGAGGAGCGGCGTGAACCGGAGCCGGTGCTGCGCGCCCATCGTCTGCATCAGCCGGCAACTCCTGGTGTGTGTCCTGCCGCCCACGACATACCCTGTGTGCCCCTCGGAGTCCATCGATCCTGCCGACGCCGGCCCGCCGGCCCGTTGGCCGCGCGTTTCAAGATACGGTGAAATGCAGGACCGTCGCCCGTGCGCGTCGGCGACGGCACTTCTCCCCCTGCGGCAGGCCCCCAAAGCCAGGAACCCGGCAGGGATCCTTCCCCGCCGGGTTCCGGCAGCCATCCTGGCCGCGGTTCGCTCCGTCTTCACGGAGGCGCCCAAAGGCACCCGCCGTGATCGCTGGCTGCTAGGAGCAGCCGGTGGTCGTCCCGCAGTTGATGCACTTGTAGCAGGAGCCGCTGCGCACGGTCAGCGAATCGCAATTCGGGCACGGCGGGCTGTCGGTCTGCGCCTGGATCGTCATGCGCGGCTGCTGCATGGTGATGCGCGCAGGGCCGCCCGCCGACGCAGCCATGGCCTTCTGCGCCTGGTCGACGGCGCGGGCCTCGACCGGAATGGTCGCCTCGGTGCCGTCGTCATCGCCGGCGTGCTCGCCGAACTTCAGGTCCATCCAGCGGAAGATGTAGTCCATCACCGATTTGGCGATGGGGATCTCCGGGTTGCTGGTGAAGCCGCTCGGCTCGAAGCGCGCGTGGGTGAACTTGTTGATGAGCACCTTCAGCGGCACGCCGTACTGCAGCATGATCGACACGCTGGTGGCGAAGCTGTCCATCAGGCCGCTGACCACGGAGCCTTCCTTGGCCATCGAGATGAACATCTCGCCCGGCTTGCCGTTCGGGTACAGGCCGACGGTGATGTAGCCCTCGTGCCCGCCGATGTCGAACTTGTGCGTGATGGCGCGCCGCTCGTCCGGCAGCCGCACGCGCTGGGGCTTGGGCGGGGCCAGCGGCGCCTCGGCCACGACCTCGTCCTTCTTCTTGCCCGTGTTCAGCGGCTGCAGGCGCTTGCTGCCGTCGCGATAGATGGCCACCGCCTTGAGCCCCATCTTCCAGGCCTCGAGGTACGTGGTCATGATCTCGTCGACGGTCGCCTCGGGCGGCAGGTTGACGGTCTTGCTGATGGCGCCCGACAGGAACGGCTGCACGGCGGCCATCATGCGCAGGTGCCCCATGTAGTGGATCGAGCGCTGGCCGTTCGCGGGCCGGAACGCGCAGTCGAAGACCGGCAGGTGCTCTTCCTTCAGGCCCGGCGCGCCCTCGATCGTCTCGTTCTCGGCGATGAACTCGATGATGGCCTCGACGGCCTCCTCGTCATAGCCCAGCTTCTCGAGCGCCTCGGGCACCGAGTTGTTGATGATCTTCATCATGCCGCCGTCGACCAGCTTCTTGTACTTCACCAGGGCGATGTCGGGTTCGACGCCGGTGGTGTCGCAGTCCATCATGAAGCCGATCGTGCCGGTCGGCGCCAACACCGTGACCTGGCTGTTGCGGTAGCCGTAGTCGTGGCCCAGGGCGTAGGCGTCGCGCCACACCTTCTCGGCCTCTTCCAGCAGGCCTTCGGGCACGCGATTGGCGTTGATGCCGTTGACCGCCGCGCGGTGCTTGCGGATGACCTCGAGCATGGGCTCGCGGTTCTCGGCGTAGCCGTCGAACGGGCCCATCTCGCGGGCCAGCTCGGCCGACGTCAGGTAGGCCTGGCCGCACATGAGCGCGGTGAGGGCCGCCGCGTAGTCGCGACCGGTGTCGCTGTCGTAGGGCAGCCCGCGGTTCATCAGCAGCGCGCCCAGGTTGGCGTAACCGAGGCCCAGCGGCCGGAAGCGGTGGCTGTTGGCGGCGATCTCGGCGCGCGGGTAGCTGCTGTTGCCGACGACGATCTCCATGGCCGTGATCATCACGCGCACCGCATAGCGGAACGCGTCGATGTCGAACTCGCCGTCGGCCTGGCGGAACTTCATCAGGTTCAGCGAGGCCAGGTTGCAGGCCGAGTCGTCGAGGAACATGTACTCGCTGCACGGGTTCGACGCCCGGATGCGGTCGGTGTTGGGGCAGGTGTGCCAGTCGTTGATCGTCGTGTCGAACTGCACGCCCGGGTCGCCGCACAGGTGGGTACCCTCGGCGATCTTCCGCATCAGGGTGCGGGCCTTGACGATGCCCATCGGGCGGCCGTCGGTGACCGCGCGCATCGTCCAGTCACCGTCCTCCTCCACCGCGCGCATGAACTCGTTCGTGGCGCGGACGGAGTTGTTGCTGTTCTGGAAGAACACCGAGTTGTAGGCCTCGCCGCCGAACGATCCGTCGTAGCCGGAGTCGATCAGCGCCCAGGCCTTCTTCTCCTCGTTCACCTTGCAGTCGATGAACTCCTCGATGTCGGGATGGTCGGCGTTGAGGATGACCATCTTCGCGGCGCGGCGCGTCTTGCCGCCGCTCTTGATGACGCCGGCAAAGGCGTCGAAGCCGCGCATGAACGAGACCGGGCCGCTGGCCTGGCCGCCGGTCGACAGCTGCTCACGGCTGGAACGCAGCGCCGACAGGTTGCTGCCGGTGCCCGAGCCGTACTTGAACAGCAGGCCCTCGGTCTTGGCCAGGTCGAGGATGCTCGTCATCGAGTCCTGCACGGAATTGATGAAGCAGGCCGAACACTGCGGCGTCTTCTCGACGCCGACGTTGAACCACACCGGCGAGTTGAACGACACCAGCTGGTTGACCAGCATGTGGGTCAGCTCGGCGCGGAAGATCTCGCCGTCCTGCGCCGTGACGAACGTGCCGTCCTTCAGGCCCCAGTCGGCGATGGTGTTGGCCACGCGGCCCACGAGCTGGCGCACCGAATGCTCGCGGTCGGGGCTGCCGAGGCCGCCGCGAAAATACTTGGAGACGACCACGTTGGCCGCCATCTGGGTCCACTCGGCCGGGATCTCGCAGTTGTCCTGCCGGAACAGGACCTCGCCCTTGTCGGTGGCGATGACCGCCGTGCGCAGCGTCCACTCGACGGCATCGAACGGGTTGACGCCGTCGCGCGTGTAGTGCCGGTTGAAGGCCACCCCGCGCGGACGGCGACGAACGGCGTTGCCTTCGGGGTCCGCCCCGGACTCCATGGGCAAGGTCGTCCTCTCGGTGGTACGGGCGCCGAAAAGCGAACCGTCGATCGGTGCTTCGTGTCTGGGAAATCCATCGGGATTGGTCTTGTCCGTCATGCTCCTCCGCTCCTTGTGTTCAGGTCCTCTGAACGTTGCTGGCCGCGATGTTTCCTGCCGCGGATGCGCTGGCTCCGCCAGCGCTGCCGACAGGAATCTGCTGCCCCTGTCGCGCTCCGGTTCCTGAGGAAAAATCAGGTCGCGCTTGATGTTCTATCAGTCGGTCTGCCCCCAACATGTGGGGGCTCTGAGGTTCGTTTACCACACCACTTAGTGGCGTGAGCGGCACATTAAGAAAGAACCGGGTCACGTTTCAAAACAAAATCTTCACATACCGTCGAGCGAAGCCCCAGGCGGCCCCGCAACCGCGCCAAAGGCCCGCCGGCGGGCCGATTCGACGCGGTCCCGAGGCGGGAAAAAAAATCTGCTGTGCCCCCGCGGACGCGCGTGCCAACCCTCCGGGCGGCCCACGATCATATTCATCCTGTATTACGGATTTAACGTATATATTCACAACCCAAAGACTGCGAACGAGTTCGCGGTGCGGAGCGGGCCGCAGGCGCCCCGTCAGCGGGAAAACTCTGCCACGAGGCCTGAAACCAGCCCCCGCAGGTGATCCCGGCCGGCTCGGTAGGCGGCGCGCAGTTCGGCGGCCGTCCCGCGGGCGGACATCGGGTCGGGCATCGGGCTGGGGCGGTGCCGCGAAGGGTCGGCCAGGGCCGGCAGGAAGCGGCCGGCCTCATCGCTGAGGGTGACCACGAGGTCGAAGGCGTCCAGGTCGTGCACGTCGATGGACTTGGAATACTGGCCGTCCATGGCGACGCCCGCCTCGGCCATGATCGCGCGCGTGCGCTCGTGGATCGGGTGCGTGATCAACCCGGCACTGGCGGCGGTCCAGCCAGCGGGAAACAGCTGGCGCGCCCAGGCCTCGGCCATCTGGCTGCGGCAGGCGTTCGCGGTGCAGATGAACAGGACCTTCACGGACGACCTTTCAGCGCGTCGGCCAGCGACGCGACATCACCGGGCAGGCGGGCCAGCACCTCGCGCGCGTCGACCTCGGCTACGCCCAGCGCGTCGAGCGCCTCGAGCCAGGGGGCGTCGTCGGTGCACAGGTCGCCGGCGCCGAGGCCCGCGCGGCTGGCGGTCAGGTTGGCGCCCGCCACGGCGCGCAGCAGGTCGGCGGCCGCGGGTTCGGGCCCCAGGTCGGCCAGGCAGCCGGCGGTGTACGGAACATGGTGCGCGCCGATGACGGTGGCCAGCCCGGTCGGGGAATTCCAGGACTCGGCCAGCGCCTGCCCGGCTTCGGCGTGGTCGAAGCCGAGGATCTCGCGCTCACCGCGCACCAGCACGTCGAAGCCGGCGGTCTGGGGCAACTGCTGAAGCTTCGCCTTGAGGGCGCCGTTGAGCACCAGCTTGCCGATGTCGTGGACGAGACCGGCGGTGAAGGCGCGGTCCCGCGAAACACGGGCACTGTCGGGGGCGCCGGCGGCGCCCGTGCCGGCCAGGTGGGCCGCCCCCACGGCGACGGCCAGCGAATGCCGCCAAAGGACATCGCGCTCCAGGCGGTAGCCGGCCAGCGGCCCCCGCAACACGTCGCCCAGGCTGGTGGCGAACGCCAGCGAGACGACGGTGCGGCTGCCCAGCATCATCAGCGCCTCGTTGACGGTGCCCACCTGGCGACGCAATCCGTAATAGGCGCTGTTGCTCAGCTTCAGAAGGTTGGCGGTCAGCGAGGCATCGGTGCCGATCACCTCGAGCACGGCGTCGGCCCCGGCACTCTCGTCGTCCAGCAGCGCCAGCAGACGCGAGGTCGTCGACGGCAATGCCGGAAGCTCGCCGGTGGCGGCGATGATCTCCTGCAGGCGGTGGTCCATCTCATCTCCCGGAATAGTGCCGCCGCTCAAGCGATGGGCGAGGCCTCGACGGCAATCAGCAGGTCGCCCTGGGCGACGACCTGTCCTTCGCCGACCGCAAGGCGCTCGACGATCCCGGCGCACGGCGCCGACAACTCGGTTTCCATCTTCATCGATTCCATGATCACGAGCGGTTGGCCGGCGGACACCTGCTGGCCGGCGGACACCAGCAGGCGCACCACCTTGCCCGGCATGCGCGCGTGCAGGTTCGGCCCCTCGGCCACGTCGGCCACGGCTTCGCCGGCGTGGACCGGGTCGGGCCGGCGCAACCGGTGGACGCGACCGTCGCAGAACACCAGGCGCTCGTCGCGCTGCGCCACGACCCAGGCCCGGCGCCGGCTGCCGTCAGGAAGCGTCACGAGCCAGGCACCGTCGGCGGCAGCGATGACTGACGCTCCCGTCGTTTCACCCTCGGGCGTCACGAGCCAACCGCCCTCCTGGTGACGGACGGCGAGGGCGTGTTCACCGTTGTCGTCGCGGAATTTCAGCTGCACGGCCGCTCCCTGCGCATGGTTCTCAACCCAGTCCCGGGTGGCGATAGCGCCCCAGGCGGTCCCACGGCGAGGCTGCCGCTACGGGCTCGCCGTCGGCGGCGTTCGCGCTGCCGGTCAATGACGTGGCGCCACCGCGTGCGCGCCCGCCCGTCTCGGCCGCCGCGGTCGCCAGCAGCGCCACCCCGGCATCGACGGCCCGACCGCTGCGCCAGTGCGGCAGGTGCTCCTCGAGGAATCCGGTGTGCAGGCGGCCGGCGGCGAACGCGGGCTCGGCCAGCACGGCCAGGAGGTACTCGTGGTTCGTGGTCACGCCGAGGATCGGGTAGTCGCGCAGGGCCGCCGCCATGCGCGCGATGGCCGCCGGGCGATCGGGCGCGTGCACGCTCAGCTTGGCGATCATCGGATCGTAGTAGAGACTCACTTCGTCGCCCTGCCGGACGCCCGAGTCGACGCGCACGCCGGGACCCGACGGCTCCCGCAGCAGCAGCAGCGTTCCCAGCGAGGGCATGAACCCGTTCTCGGGATCCTCCGCGTAGACGCGGCACTCGATGGCGTGGCCGCGGGCCGTCAGGTCCGACTGCTTCCAGGGCAGCGGGGCGCCGCCGGCAACCAGGATCTGCGCGCAGACCAGGTCCTGGCCGGTGACCAGCTCGGTGACGGGGTGCTCCACCTGCAGGCGGGTGTTCATCTCCAGGAAGTAGAAGTTCCCGGACGGGTCGACAAGGAACTCGACGGTGCCGGCGCCCTCGTAGCCAACGGCGCGGGCGGCGGCCACCGCGGCGGCGCCCATCGCGGCGCGGCGCGCCTCGTCCAGCGCGGGCGACGGGGTCTCCTCGATGATCTTCTGGTGGCGACGCTGGATCGAACACTCGCGCTCGAACAGGTGCACGACGTTGCCATGGCTGTCGCCGAAGACCTGGAACTCGATGTGTCGCGGCTGGGCGATGAAGCGCTCGACGTAGACGGTACCGTCGCCGAAGGCGCCGCGCGCCTCGCGGGCCGCCGCCTCGCAGGCAGCCACCACCTGTGCGCGGTCCTGCACCAGCCGCATGCCCTTGCCGCCGCCGCCGAACGCGGCCTTGACCATCAACGGATAGCCGACGCCGTCGCAGACCGCGTGCACGGCGTTGGCGTCGAAGGCGCCGTCGGCAGTCGGCTCCGGCAGGCGCGCGCCCGGCACGACCGGGACGCCCGCCTTTTCCATCACGGCGCGCGCAGCGGTCTTCTCGCCCATGGCGCGGATGACGGCCGGCGACGGCCCGATGAAGACCAGCCCCGCGGCGGCGCACGCCTCGGCGAAGGCCGCGTTCTCGGCCAGGAAGCCGTAGCCGGGGTGCACCGCGTCGGCGCCCGTCTGCACGGCGGCGGCGATGATCAGGTCGGCCCGCAGGTACGAGGCAGACGGCTCGGGCGGACCGAGCACCACCGCAACGTCGGCCAGCTCGGCGTGCAGCGCGCGCCGGTCGGCCTCCGAGCACACGGCCACGGTGCGCAGCCCCAGTTCCCGGCAGGCACGGATCACGCGCACGGCGATCTCGCCGCGGTTGGCCACCAGTACGGTGCGGATCTCGCGTCGCGGAGCGGTCACGCGCGGGCCTCCCCGTCGCAGGGTTCGAGTCGCCAGCCTGCAGCCGGCGTCCAGGGCGCGGGTCGGCGCCCGAGGAAGGAAGCCAGGGCCGCCTGTGCTTCCGGCGTGGCGCGCGCCTCGGCAATGCGTTGCGCGCAAACGGCGGCGCTGCCTGCGTACCCGGCGGCCACCACGTCACGCAACAGCTGCTTGGCCGCGCCGAGGGCCGCCGGCCCCGCGCGCAGCAGGTCGTCGACCACGGCCTCGACGGCCCGGTCCAGTTCGCCGGGCGGCGCCAGCCGGTCGGCCAGGCCCAGCCGGTGCGCCTCGGCGGCGTCGACGGTGCGGGCGGTCAGGAAGAGGTCGCGCGCCCGCGCCTCGCCCAGGCGCGACACCACGAGCGGGCTGATCACGCCGGGCACCAGGCCCAGGCGCACCTCGGTGAAGCAGAACTTCGCCGCCGGCCCCGCCACGACCAGGTCGCAGGCGGCAGCCAGCCCGGCGCCGCCGCCGAAGGCACCACCCTGCACGCGCGCCACGACCGGGGCCGGGCAGTCGCGCACCGCGCGGAACATTTCCCCCAGCCGTGTGGCCGCCGCCAGGTTGGCCTCCAGCTCGGCACGCCCGGCCTCGGCCATCTCGCCCAGGTGGGCGCCGGCGCAGAAGACGCTGCCCGTCGAACGCAGGACCACGGCCTGAGGCCGGTGGCGGCCGCCGGGCCCGATGTCGGGCGCGGATTCCGCGGTTTCCGACGGTGGCAACGACTCACGCGCGGCCAACCCCGTGAACAGCGCGTGCAGCGTGGCCACCACGCCGGCCGACAGGGCGTGGCGCGTGTCCGGCTCGTCGAGCGTGACGACCAGGACCGGGCCGGCGTTGTGCTGCCAGACGGGCATCGGGACTCCTCATGCGGAAGATGCCGTAGCGCACGGGCGTGATCGGCGCATTGAGCGACATGGCCAGGCCGAGGCCCAGCACATCGCGCGTGGAAACGGGATCGATGACGCCGTCGTCCCACAGGCGTGCACTGCTGTAATAGGCGTGCCCCTCCTGCTCGTACTTGGCGAGGATGGGCCCGGTGATGGCCTGTTCACCGGCGGCATCGAGGGCCTGCCCGGACCGGGCCAGCTGTTCCTTCTTCACCGTGAGCAAAACGCCGGCCGCCTGCTCGCCGCCCATCACCGAGATCTTCGCCTGCGGCCACATGAACAGCAGGCGCGGCTGGAACGCCCGCCCGCACATGCCGTAGTTGCCGGCGCCGTAGCTGCCGCCGACCACGACCGTGAACTTCGGCACCGTGCTGTTGCTGACGGCGTTGACCATCTTGGCGCCGTCCTTGGCGATGCCGCCGTGCTCGTATTGCCGCCCGATCATGAAACCGCTGATGTTCTGCAGGAAGACCAGCGGGATGTTGCGCGCATTGCACAGCTCGATGAAATGCGTGGCCTTGAGGGCCTCGGCGCTGAAGAGGATCCCGTTGTTGGCGATGATGCCCACCGTGTAGCCGTGCAGGTGGGCGAAGCCGCAGACAAGGGTGGTCCCGTAGCGCGGCTTGAATTCGTGCATGCGGCTGCCGTCGACCAGTCGCGCAATGACCTCGCGGATGTCGAACGGGATGCGCGGGTCGTGGCTGACGGCGCCGTACAGTTCGTCGGGATCGTAGTGTGGGTCTTCGGGCGTGGCACAGGGTGTGCGCGCCAGTTGCACCGGGCCCAGGTTCTCGATCGCGTCGCGCAGGATCTGCAGCGCGTGCGCGTCGTCGTTGGCCAGATGGTCGGCCACGCCGCTGATGCGCGTGTGGACATCGCCCCCGCCCAGTTCCTCGGCCGTGACTTCCTCGCCGGTCGCCGCCTTGACCAGCGGCGGGCCGCCCAGGAAGATCGTGCCCTGCTCCTTGACGATGACGACCTCGTCGCTCATCGCCGGCACATAGGCGCCGCCGGCGGTGCACGACCCGAGCACCGCGCTGAGCTGCGGGATGCCGAGGGCGCTCATCTGGGCCTGGTTGTAGAAGATGCGCCCGAAGTGCTCGCGGTCGGGGAACACCTCGGCCTGCAGCGGCAGGAAGGCGCCGCCCGAATCCACGAGGTAGACGCAGGGCAGGCGGTTCTCGCGGGCGATCTCCTGCGCTCGCAGGTGCTTCTTCACCGTGACCGGGTAGTAGGTGCCGCCCTTCACGGTGGCGTCGTTCGCCACGATCATGACCTGGCGGCCGTGCACGCGCCCCACGCCCGTGACCAGCCCCGCTGCCGGCGCTTCGCCCTCGTAGAGGCCGTGCGCCGCCAGCGGCGACAGCTCCAGGAACGGCGTACCCGGGTCCAGCAGCGCCTCGATGCGGTCGCGCACGAGCATCTTCTTCTGCTCGAGGTGCCGCTGGCGCGCACGCGCGCCGCCGCCCTCGCTCACCTGCGCATGCAGGGCGGCGAGGTCGGCGGCGCGCTGGCGATTGACACGGTCGTTTTCGCGGAATGCCGCATCGCTGCGGCTGAGTCTGCTCGCGATGCGCTTCATCCGTCTCCGGGTCCGGCTTAGTTGCCGGCCTTCTGCTCGGCGACCTTCTTGAGTTTGTCGTTGGCCATGATCGCCAGTTCGACGCGGCGGTTTGCCTGACGGCCCGACTCGGACTCGTTGTCCGCGATCGGCTGCGATTCGCCGTAGCCCATGGTGGTGAAACGCGTGGGAGACACCGACAGGCCCTCGAGGTAGTTCGCGACCGAACCCGAGCGATTGCGCGACAGCGTGAGGTTGGACTCGTCGCTGCCGGTGGCGTCGGTGTGGCCCTCGATCAGGATCTCGGTGTCGGGATACTTGTTGAGGATCGTCGCGAGATTCGTCAGGTTCGTGCGCGCCGCCGACTGCAACTCACTCTTGCCGACGGCGAACAGGATGCCGGAGTCGAAGGTGATCTTGATGCCTTCGCCCACACGCTCGACCGTGGCGCCGTCCAGGTCGCGCTCGATCTCCTCGGCCTGGTTGTCCATGTAGTTGCCGATGTAGGCGCCGGCAGCGCCGCCGACCGCAGCGCCGAGGATGGCGCCGAGGGCCGTGTTGCCGGCCTGCTTGCCGATGATGCCGCCGAGAACCGCGCCGGATCCGGCACCGATGACGGCACCCTTTTCCTTGCGGCTCATGCTGGCGCAACCGGCCAATCCGGCCAGCAGCGTGGCGATGACGATGAGTGCCAGGATTCTCTTCATGGCGGATTTCCTTTCCCTGCCAGGATCCGGCCACGGGCGAGCCGGTGAATTTTGTGGTCGTTCAGTCATCAAGAGAGTATTCATGAACGCATGAGAATTCAAGGCGGCAAAATACTTACCGCCGGCGGGCCGGTGCCTGCCGACGTGGTCGTGGAAGACGGGCTCATCATTATGATCGAGCCGCCGCGGGGCGGCGAACCGGCTGCCGGCGACACCGATGCCGCCGGACGCTGGGTCCTGCCGGGCGGCGTTGACGCCCATACGCATTTCGGCATGCCGCTGGGCGGCGGCCTGTCCAGCCTCGGCTGGCGCGAGAGCTCTGCTGCGGCCCTGCTCGGTGGAACGACGACCATCATCGACTTCGCCAACCCTGACCACGACGAACCGCTGGCGGCGGCCGTGGCCCGGTGGCGGGTCATGGCCGATGGGCACATCCTCTGCGACTACGGCCTGCACGTGACGGTGGTCGATGCGTCGCCGGAACGCCTGGCGGAGTTGCCGGCGCTCCTGCGGGCCGGGTTACCGACGTTCAAGGGATTCCTCGCCTACAAGGGCCGGCTCATGCTGACCCCGGTGGCTATGTCGTCGCTCATGGACGCTGTCGCCGAAGCCGGCGGCCTGCTCCTGGTCCACGCCGAGGACGGCGAGTTGAACGCGCAGGTCGAAGCCGAACTTCTCGCGGCGGGACGCACCGCCCCGCGCTGGCACCCTGATGCGCACCCGGTCGAGTCGGAGGTCCAGGCAGCCGTCCTGGCGCTGGACCTGGCGCGACAGGCGGACTGTCCGCTGCTGGTGGTGCACATGAGCGCGGCGGGCACGCTGGCGGCCCTGCGCCGCGCACAGAGCGACCGCGAAGGCGGTGGCCCGGCCGCCCTCGGCGAGGTTTGTGTCCACCATCTGTTCGCCGACGATGCGGCTTATCGTGCCGACGAGGATGCCGCTCTCGCCGCCATCTGCTCGCCACCGCTGCGCCCGGCCGGCCACGGCGCGGCCCTGCTCGCGGGCCTGGCCGACGGCGCCATCGACCTGCTCTCGACCGACCACTGCGAGTTCGCCCTGGCCACGAAGCGCAGCGCCGCTCCAGGCGGTTTCATGAAGGTGCCCAACGGCTGCGGCGGTGTCGGCGAGCGCCTGGTGCTCAGCCACACGATGGCGGTCTGCGAGGGCCGCCTCGATCCCTGGCGCTGGCAGCAGGCCTTCGCCGAGCTTCCGGCCGCACTCATGGGCCTCGGCGCGCGCAAGGGCCGGTTGGCCCCCGGTTTTGATGCGGACATCGTCCTGTTCGACCCCGAAGAGCGCTACACCTGGCAGCCTGCCGCCGGCAGCGATGTGGCGGGTTCGCTCTGGGACGGCAGGCCGGCGGTCGGCCGGGTCACCGATGTCTGGTTGCGGGGCATCCGCGTCGTGCGCGACGGCGCCCTGTGTCCCGATCAGCCCGGCGGCGTCTTCCTGCCGCGCGCCCTCGACACTGCGCTGCTTCGGAAGGACACCTGAGCATGAACGCACCCGACAAGCCCACCGCCGCGGAGGCGGCCCTGGCCGGCCGCTATCGCCGCCTGCGCGAGCAGTTGCTCGAACTCTACCGGAAGACGGATGACCCCGTGGCGCGCATGGCCACCGCGTGTGCCGTGCTGCACCACAAACAGCCCCACTTCTTCTGGACGGGGTTCTACCGGCTGCAGGACGGCAAGCTGGTCGTGGGCCCGTACCAGGGGCCGCTGGCGTGTTCCGAGCTGGCGGGGCCGCAGGGGGTCTGTTGGGCTGCCGTGACGAGCGGCGCCGCGTTGGTGGTCGCCGATGTGCACGCCTTCCCCGGCCACGTCGCCTGTGACTCCCGGTCGCAGAGCGAGATCGTGGTGCCGGTGCGCGACGCACACGGCAACATCGTCGCCGTGCTCGACGTGGACTCCGACCGTCCGGCTGCGTTCAGCGATGTGGATCGCGAAGGTCTCGAGGCGATCGTGGCGCTGATCCATGCGCCGGAGCCGCGCGACTGATTGCTCATCGCCGCCTATCGCCACCCTTCGGCCGCGCTTCAGCGACGCCGCTCCCCGCCCGACCAGCCCAGGATAATGCCCAGCACCAGCCCCCACACCGCGGCCAGCCCGATCTGGTAGTCGCGCGGCAGACTGAACGTGATGGTATGCGCGGGGATCCAGAACCACGCGAGGGTGAGCCAGGCCCTGGTCAGCCCGGACCAGTCGCGACGACCGAGGATGAGGTTGTCCTCCCAGCGGTGGAACGCCATCATCTGCGGCCCGAAGAAGACGTTGGTCAGCACCGACAGCGCCAGCGCGTGCCCGAACCCGGCCGCGCACCACGCCGGCAGGACGCCGTGCTCCAGGAGCGCCGCCGTAAAGCCTTTCATCCCCGTGAAACCGGCCTTGATCACCAGTCCCAGCACCGCCCAGGCGATGACCTTGGCCGCCAGTTGCAGCGGCGAACAGGGCAGGGCCGGCATCCGGCGACGGAGGCTGGCGGCGACAATCTCGCCGAGCGTGCCGAGCAGCGCGAACTGCAACGCTGCCGACAGCCAGGGATTCGCGGCGACCCAGGCGGCGTAGGCGGTCATGCGGCTCCTTCACCCGCCCGGCGGGCGTCCAGTGGAGGCCGGCCCGCGGCCGGCCCCGGGTTCAGTCGGTGTCGCCCGGCAACGGGAACCAGCGCAGGCTCTCGAACTCGCTCGGCAGCGGCGGAAGGGCTGCAGCGGTCACGTTCGCACCGGTTGCGCCAGCGCCGGCGGCGGCTCGTACGGCAGCCAGACGCACCGCCTCGAGCAGGTAGCCGTCGAGCGCGCCTTCGGGCGCCACCCGGTGATGCGTGTGCCACGCCATCCGGCCGGTGCGGTAGGTGACGTCGTCGAGGCTCAGCGTATCGCCGCGCCTCGCTTCGCGATGCCGCCAAATGCCCGTGTGCGCATCGAAGTCGTAGTCGGGCAGGAATCGCCAGCCGTCACGCGCGACAAAGCGGACCGCGGCGATGACGAAGTCGAACACGGCCTCACTGATGAAGTAGTTGAAATTCACGCGGACCCAGCCGGGCTTGATGCCCTCGCTGCCGCCGTTGATGGCCGCGTGGAACCGTTCGCTGTGCGCCAGGTCGATGCCGAGCAGCCGGTGACCGTAGGGACCGGCGCAGGAACAGCCGCCCCGCGCCTGGATGCCGAACAGGTCGTTCAGCAGCGCCACGACGAAATTGTGATGCAGCAGGCGGTCGCCGCGACGGATGACGAACGACACGATCGACAGCCGCTTCGCCTTCAGGTTGCCCAGGATGCGGATGTCCGGGTCGGCGGACCAGGCGGTGATGGCGCGGTCGACGAAGCACTTCTCCAGTTGCTCGATGTTCGCGGCGCCCACTGCGTCCTTGAGGTGGAAGACCAGGCCGGCGCGAATCGCCTCGATGATCGCCGGGGTGCCGCCTTCCTCGCGGTGCGCAGGGTCGGTCAGGTAGGTGTGCCCGGCCGGGCTCACGTACGAGACCGTGCCACCGCCCGGCACCGTGGGCACCGTGTTGGTCAGCAACTGCCGCTTGGCCACCAGCACGCCGGGCGTACCCGGCCCGCCGATGAACTTGTGCGGCGAGATGAAGACCGCATCCTTGTACGCCAGGGCACCTGATTCGCCCTCGACGCGCAGGTTCATCTCCATCCTGACGTAGGGTGCCGCCGCCGCGAAATCCCAGAAGGCCAGGGCGCCGTGCATGTGCAGCAGCGTCGAGATGCCGGCCGTGTCCGACACGATGCCGGTCACGTTGCTGGCGGCCGAGAAGCTGCCGATCTTCAGCGGCCGCGCCGCGTACCGCTCCAGTTCCCGCGCCAGGTGGGCCTGGTCGATGCGCCCGTCCTGGTCCTCGGCGATGGTCACCACATCGGCAATGGTCTCGCGCCATGGCAATTCGTTCGAGTGGTGTTCGTAGGGCCCGATGAACACGACCGGGCGCTGGTCGGCCGGGATGCGCGCCGACAGCCCGTGGCGCAGGTCGAGGTCACGCGGCAACCGCAGGTTCATGATCTCGACGAGCTTGTTGATGGCGCTGGTGGCGCCGGAGCCGCAGAAGATGACGATGTCGTCGTCGTTGCCGCCCACCGCATCGTGGACCAGGCGCCGCGCGTCCTCGCGGAAGCGCGTGGTCTGCAGGCCGGTGCTCGAGGTCTCGGTATGGGTATTGGCGTAGAGCGGCAGCACTTCCTCGCGCAGGAAATCCTCGATGAACGAAAGGGAGCGCCCGCTGGCCGTGTAGTCGGCGTAGGTCAGGCGCCGCGGCCCGTAGGGGCCGTCGAGCGCGCGGTCATCGCCGATGATGCCGTCGCGGATCCGCTCGATGAGCGACTTCACGTGGGGTTCCAAGCCGGGCCTTTCGCTGAGCCGCGCTAGGACGGATCGCGGCGCACGGTGTCGGGTGAGAAGGCGGGCAGGCACACGGCCACGTACTGCGCGCCGCCCGCTTCGGGCGACGAGTAGCGCACCCACTGCCCGGCCGGGCAGTGCACGGCCTGGCCGGGTCCCACGTCGAGGGAGCCCGCAGCGGTCTCCACGCGGAGCATTCCCGACAGGACCAGCGTGTACTCGTCGAACATCGGCGTCTGTCCGGGCTCGACCCAGCCCGGCGGGCTGGTCATGCGCGCGATGCTGACGTCCGCGGTCGACGAATTCACGCGACCGACGAACTCCTCGATCTTCTTGGGGAGGTTGCCGGCCGCCTCGATGATGGTGGGCGCGGGAATCAACTTGGCCATGATCGCCTCACTGCGGCAGCGCGAAGACGCGCCGCGATTCGAAGGTCCATTCGCCGGGCTTCACGACGATCCCGGCCAGTGTCTGCTCCGCCACCACGCGCCCGGTGGCGCCCAGCAGTTCCAGCTTCACGTCGTGCCGGCCCGGCGGCAGGTGCAGGCGCAGCACGTGGACCTGCCCCGGCAACGTCAGCCAGCTGCGCGTGTCGGCCTTCTCCGTGACGGCCCCGAGGATGTTGGCCAGCACGCCCAGTCCCTTGCCGCCCACCTTCTCTGCCCCGCGCGAGGCGAGGTACTTGGTCAGGCCGCGCACGATGGACCGGAAGAAGATGGTCGGCTTCTCGGCGTCGAACGACACGCGCGCCGCGCGCCCGAGATGGGCCGCCCGCGTCCCCACTGCGTGGCCCCCGATCGTGCCCGCGCTGGCGCGCACGGCGCTGCAGGGCAGGGGCGCCTCGTCGTGCAGCTCGGGTGCGGCGATCGAGAGCCAGTACTCCACGTCGCCGCTCGAGGCCCGGGCCCGGCCGTAGCCGTATCCGTCATAGAGCGACCAGCCCCAGCGGTCGCGATCGGCGTGGTCCTCGCCCTTGAAAATGGGGAAATCGAGGCGGACCTGCCCCAGTTGCGGCACCTGGCCGGTCTCCACAAGTAGCACCAGTTCGCCGTTTCCCGGCACCCAGCGCGCATCGGCGCGCAGGACCGCCAGATCCGGCGTCGTGTCGCCGGCCGCCGCGAACACCGACGGGCTGGCCTGGGCCGCCTGCTCCAGCTCGGCCCTGAAGCCCAGCCGGTCGGCAGTCCGCGCCAGGTCGCCGGCCAGGTCCGCCGGCGCCTCCAGGCCCAGCAGTCCGGCATTCTGCTCGAAGGCCACGGCCGCGTTGCGGTAGGCGATGAACGCGTCGTTGAGCTCACCGTCGGCCTCGTAGAGCATGCCACTGAACCAGAGCAGGAAGGCGTCGTTGCGCACGCGCTCGAGTTCGCCGCGATCCTGCTCGCGAACGGCGCCCAGCGAAGCGTCGACGTACTTCGCCAGCATCTGGCTCGCGCTGCGCGCTTCGACCGCCGCCTCGGACGGTTGCCCGAGCCAGGCGTAGTTGAGCGCCTTGTAGTAGGGAACGAGCGCCATCTCGAACGGGCGCGGCCGGTAGGCCACGTTGGCGTCTGAGGTCAACAGCGAGATGGCGCCCTCGGCCAGCGAGCGGTCGAACCGCTCGGCCGCCGTGCGTTCGGCCGCCGCAAAGGCCTCGTTGCTCTCCGCATAGCGATCGGCATAGTGCAGGACAAGACCGCGCTCCAGCCAGGAGAGCAGCTGGTCGGTGCCGCCGCCGTGCTCGTCGATCGTGCGCAGGGCACCGTCGAAATCGCCGGCTGCCAGCCGCGGCCGCAGGTCGGCCATCTGCGCGCTGTAGGTGGCGCAGCCGGGCAGCGCCAGCGCCCACGCCAGGCACAGCAATGCCGCGACGGCGGCGCGCGCCGCCTGTCGCCCGGGCGACCGGCCGGCGATCCCCGTGGACCGCCGGCCGTCCGGTACGATGTCGGTGGTCACCGCGTCATCCCTTGACGAGCTTCTTGATCTTCTCGAAGCCCGCCCAGAGCTTGGTGTTGTCCTGCAGGTCGATGAGGTAGCAGTCCACCTGGTAGTAGCGGACCGACTGCTTGCCCTCGCTGTCGACGATCTGGTTGATCTCGCCGATCAGCATCACGTCGGCGCCCTTCTCGAGGCCCCACTTCTTCATCGTTTCCGGCGAGGAGAATTCCTGCTGGTCGGCGCGCTCCTCGCGCACCTGCTCGCGCTCCTCGGCCGAGGCCACGACGCGCACGCGGCCGCCGTTGATGAAGTCGCGCTCGAGCTGGTCCACCAGCGTCTTCGTGGCGATGTGCTCGGCCGTCTTGTTGCGGACCGGGGCAACGATCAACGTCGGCTTCTTGCCCTTCTCGGCCAGGAAGTTCTCGATCCACGGGCCGCTGGAGATCTGGGCGGCCAGGGCAGCCGACACCTTCTGGGCGTCGGTGTCGTTCCAGTTGCCCGACAGGTCGATCTGCTCGCCCGCGTCGGTCCGGATGACTTCCTTCTGGCCGCCGCAGCCGGCCAGCGCCAGCAGCGCGCCGGCCACCAGCATGATACGCACGATATTCCGGGTCATTCGCCTGCCTCCTTGATCTGGCGCCAAACGCGTTCAGAAGTGGCTGGAATCCTGTACATCCGGACCCCCACCGCATCGCAAATGGCATTGACGATGGCCGGCGCCGGCCCGTCGATGGGCACCTCGCCGGCCGCCTTGGCCCCGAAGGGGCCGCTCGGTTCCTCGGTTGGAACCAGTATCGTGACCATCTCCGGCATGTCCAGCGCCGAAGCGATCTTGTAGTCGAGGAAGTTCGCGTTCTTCACGCGCCCGGCCCGGTCGATGATGACCTCCTCGAAGAGGCCGTAACCAATTGCCTGCGCCACGGCGCCCTCGATCTGGCCCTCGACCAGGTCGGGATGGATGGGCGTGCCGCAATCGACGGCCGAGACGAACCTGCGCAGGAACACCTCGCCGGTCTCGGGATCCACCTCCACATCGGCGAACTGCGCCGCGAACGGCGGCGGCGACTCGTTCGACATGTGGCTGGCCGTCGCCATGGGCTGCATCTTCGTGTGGTACAGCGCGAAGCTGGCCAGTTCGGCCATCGGCAGCGTCCTGGCGCCGCCGTCGCCCACCGTGCCGTTCGAGAAGGTGACATCTTCCGGGGCGCAGTCCCACTTCTTCGCGGCCACCAGCGCCAGCTGGTCGCGCACGAGCCGCGCCGCCTTGACCACCGCGCCGCCCGACACGTAGGTCGTGCTCGAGGCGTAGGCCCCGACATCGAACGGCGTCAGGTCGGTGTCGGAACTCAGCACGCGCACGTCCTCGTAGGCAATGCCCAGTTCCTGGGCGCACATCTGCGCCAGCACCGTGTCCGAACCCTGGCCGATATCGGTGGCGCCCACCATCAGGTTCACCGACCCGTCCTCGTTCAGCTTGACCGTGGCCGCGCCCCAATCGACGCCCGCGATGCCCGAGCCCTGCATGGCCAGCGCCATGCCCAGTCCGCGCCGCAGGTGCGGCGCCGTGGGCTCCAGCTTCCGGTCCCAGCCGATGGCCTCGCAACCCAGCTCGATGGCCTTCTCGAGGCCCGTGCTGCGGATGATCCGCACGAGCCCCTCCTTGCCCTCGCCGAGCTTGGCCGACAGCGGGTCGGTATCGCCCAGTCGAATGTGATTGCGGCGCCGGAGTTCCAGCCTTTCGATGCCGACGACCTTGGCCACCTCGTCGATGTGGCTCTCCAGCGCAAAGCACCCCTGCGGCGCGCCGTAGCCGCGGAAGGCGCCGCTGACCGGGTTGTTCGTGTACAGGCAGGTGACCTGGAAGTGGATGTTGGCGCACGGGTACATGGGCAGCACCTTCTGCCCGGTGTTGCCCTGCACCGTCAATGCGTGGCTCCCGTAGGCGCCCGTGTCCGCGGTCACGTGCATGCGGTTGGCGATGATGGTGCCGTCGTTCATCACGCCGGTCGTCATCACGATGCGCTGCGGGTGGCGATAGCGCGCGCAGATCAGTTCCTCGGCGCGCGTGAACTCGAGTCGCACCGGCCGCCGCGTGCGCAGCGTCATCAGGGCGACCAGGTCCTCCATCACCATTTCCTGCTTGTCGCCGAAGCCGCCGCCGACACGTGGCTTGATGATGCGGACATCCGCTTCCTTCAGCTCCAGGATGCGCGCCAGGATGCGCCGCAGGTGGAACGGCACCTGCGTGCTGGTCTTCACGACAAGGCGTCCGTCCTCATCCAGCCACGAGATGGCCACGTGCGGCTCGATGTGGCTGGCCTGCACCCGCGGCAGCCAGTAGGTGCGCTCGACCACGTGGTCGCAGGTCTTCAGCGCCTCGTCGACGTTGCCCACCTGCTTGTCGATGCGCGCCGCCACGTTGGTGCGACCGCCCTCGGCGATGCCGCGCGGGTCGGGAACCTCGTGCACCAGCACGTCCGTGCGCGCCAGCGCCTCGTCCATGTCGGTCAGCGCGGGCAGCACCTCGTACTGCACGTCGATCAGGCCCAGGGCCTGTTCGGCAGCCTCCAGCGTCTCGGCCACGACGACGGCGACACGGTCGCCGATGAAGCGCGCCTTCTCGGGCATGATCACCGTGTCCCAAGGCGACGGCTCCGGGTGGCTCTGGCCGGCACGCGTGTGCGGGATGGCCTTGACCTGGGCGTGCCAGGCCACGTCGACCACGCCGTCCAGGAGCAGGGCGCGCGAGGCATCCACCTTCACGATGCGCGCATGCGCATGCGGCGACGGCAGCACCTTCGCCCAGAGCATGCCCGTCGGGTGGATGTCGTCGGTGAACACCGGCTCGCCGCGGGCGAGCTTGAAGGCGTCGATCTTGGCGACGTTGCGGCCGACCTGCCCGCCAGACGCCGGCGCACCGACAACAAGTGCGCCGCCGGCCAGGCCGGTCCCCGTACCCTGCGATCCGTCGTGGCTCATGAGGCCTCCGTGCCGCTGGCAGGAATGGTCGACAGCGCCGCTGCGACTGCCGCCGCGGCCGCCACCGGCTTGACGTAGCCCGTGCACCGGCAGAGGTTGCCGCTGAGCGCCTCGCGGATCGCGTGGTCGTCGGGCTGCGCTCCCGTGGCGCGGCTCTCGCGCATCAGGTGGAGCAGGCTGACCAGCATTCCCGGCGTGCAGTAGCCGCACTGGATGCCGGCGTGCTCGACCAGCGCCTCCTGCAACTGCTTCAACAGCGGATCCCCCGCCAATCCCTCGAGTGTCGTCACCTGGCGGCCGTGAGCGCGCGCGGCAGCGACGACACAACTGTTCACCGGCTGACCGTCCAGCAGCACCGTGCAGGCGCCGCAGTCGCCGGTCTCGCAGCCGCGCTTGGCGGCAGTGAGGCCTTCGCCCCGCAGCACCGCGAGCAGGGTGGCGCCGGGCAGCGCTTCCCACTCGGTGTTCCGACCGTTGAGCACCAGGGCGATCTTCACGCGGCGCCTCCCTCGTTGCCCTCGCCGGGCATCTCGGCCAGCAGCCCGGCCAGCAGGCGGCGCGTCAGGACGCCCACCATCTCGCGGCGGTAATCGGCGCTGGCGCGGTGGTCATCGATCGGTTCGCATTCGCCGGCGGCGATCGCCGCCGCATTGGCCAGGTGGTCCGGGGTCAGGTGGGCCACCAGCTCGCCTTCCAGTTGCGCCTCGGCCAGCATGGCCCTCATGGGCGTGGGCGCCACCGAGCCCAGGGCGATGCGTACGGCGCCGACACGCCCCTCGTTCACCTCGAGCGCGACCGCGACCTGCACCAGTGCGATGTCCTCGGCCGAGCGCGTCAGGCGCCTGGCGGCCGCGCGTCGGCCGGCGGAGTCTCCCGGCAGGGCAATGCCCACGAGCAGGCGGCCTTCGAGGACCGTCTGTCGGGGACCGACGAAGAAGTCCTCCAGCGGCAGGCTCTCCTGGCTCTCTTCGTCGGCCACGTAACAGACGGCATCGAGCGCCAGCAGCGCCGGCGCCAGGTCGGCCGAAGGCAGGGCGTTGCAGAGGTTGCCGCCGAGCGTGGCGGTCGAGCGCACCGGCCGGTTGCCGCAATGCGACGAGGCCTGGGCCAGGAGCCCACAGGCATAGGCGGCCACGAAGGGATTGGTGGCCACGTCGTGCAGCGTGGCGGCAGCGCCGATGAACACATCCCCGCCGGGCGTGCGCGCGATGCTCGAGATGCCGGCGTGGCTGATGTCGACGACGTAGTCGCATTGCGGGGGGAACAGGAACAGGTCGGTGCCGCCGGCAATGTACACGCCCTTGCCCGGGCCACGGCCCATCATCGCCACCGCTTCGCCGACGCTGCCGGCGATCCGGTACTCCTTCAGGTCCCACATGGCGTTCTCCCTTGGCCTTGGGTCCGGCTCGACGGCCAAGTATACTGTAACGTGCGCGGCGATCAACCGCCGTGCGCCACCGCGGGGAAAGCCATGAACGGAACCGGGGAATTCCTGCTGACGAGCGCCACCACGCTGGTGACCATGAACGGGTCCCGCGAGGTGCTCACCAATGCCTGGGTGGCCGCCCGTGACGGCCTCGTCACGGAGGTCGGCACCGGGCCCGTGCCCGAGTTCCCGGACGGCCGGCCAAGCGCCGGCCGGGAGCGGTTCGACGCCACGGGCTGCGTGGTGCTGCCGGGCCTCGTGAATACGCACCACCACCTCTACCAGACGCGGACGCGGGCCTGGCGCACCGCCGTCGACAGCGAGTTGTTCCCGTGGCTGCGCACCCTCTACCCGGTGTGGGCCCGGCTCGATGACGATGACTTCCACCGCGCCGCCGTGGTCGGCTGCCAGGAACTGCTGCGCTCGGGCTGCACCCTGACCACCGACCACCACTACCTGTTCCCCCGCGCGGCCTCGGCGCACCTGCTGGACATCATCATCGACGCCGCGCTGCAGACCGGCATCCGCTTCCATCCCACGCGCGGTTCGATGAGCCGCTCGGTGAAGGACGGCGGCCTGCCTCCCGACGATGTGGTGCAGGACCCCGACACGATCCTCGCCGATTGCGAACGCGTCATCGACCGCTGGCACGACCCGCGCCCCGGCGCCGCGGTGCGCGTGGCGCTGGCGCCGTGCTCTCCGTTCTCGGTGGACCCCGACCTGATGCGGCGCACGGCCGAACTGGCGCGCCGCCATTCAGTACGCCTGCACACGCACCTGGCCGAGACGCGTGACGAGAACGACTACTGCACGCGGATCTACGGCTGCCGCCCGCTCGACTTCCTGGAGTCGGTCGGATGGGTGGGACCCGACGTGTGGCTGGCGCACGGCATCTGGTTCGAGGACGACGAGATCGCGCGGCTGGGCCGCGCCGGGACCGGCATCGCCCACTGCCCCTCGTCGAACATGCGGCTGGGTTCGGGCATCTGCCGCGTGCGCGAGCTGAGGCGTGCGGGCAGCCCGGTCGGCCTGGCGGTCGACGGTTCGGCGAGCAACGACAGCTCGAACCTCCTGGCCGAACTGAGGCAGACGCTGCTGCTGCACCGCGTGCTGGGCGGCGCTGCGGCAATGACGGTCAACGAAGTGCTGGAGATGGCGACGCTCGACGGCGCGCGCTGCCTGGGCCGCGAGGACGCCGGCGCGGTCGAGCCGGGCCGTGCCTGCGACCTGGCCGTGTTCGACCTCGAGGCGATCGGCTATGACGGCGCCGACGATCCGGTGGCGGCGCTGCTGCTCTGCCACCCGGAGCCGGCGCGCGCAACCATCGTCGGCGGGCGCGTGGTCTACGATCGCGACGCCTGAGCATCCCGGGCCGGCCGGCGACCGAGGCCCAGCGTACCGGCGTAGATCGCCCCCAGCGTCAACAGCGCGCCGACCAGTTGCAGCGGCGCCAGCCTTTCACCGAACAGCAGCCAGCCCCACACCGTGGCCAGCAGCGGCTGCAGCAGCAGCACCAGCCCGCCGGTGGCCCCGCGCACGCGCGGCAGCGCCGTGGCGATGGCCCACCAGCCGCCGGCCTGCACCGCGATGCCAAGCGCCAGCAGCGCCGACCAGGCCGTGGCCGTTGCCGGCAGGAACGGGTCGTTCTCGAACAGGCAGATGAGCCCGCTGCTCGCGGCCCCGCCCAGCGACAGCCAGGCGACGATCGTGATCGGCGACAGCGGCGGCTCCCGGCGACCCAGGTGGCGCGTGGTCAGCAGGTAGGAACCGTAGGCCAGCCCGGTGGCCAGGCCCAGCAGCACGCCGCGCAGGTAGTCGCCCGTCAGCGCGATATCGCTGCCGACGCCCGCCAGCAACGCCACGCCGAACAGCCCCACCGCCGCGGCGAAGAAGAACCGCCCGCGCGGCTTCTCGCCCACGAAAATCCAGTTGAGGATGGCCGTGTTGAAGACCTGCGTGCTCGCGAGGATGGTCGCCAGGCCCGCTCCGACCAGGTTGATCGAGCGGTGCCACAGGAAGAGGTCGGCCGTGAAGATGGTCCCGCCCAGGCAGGCCAGCAGCGCCAGCCGCGGCGGCAGCAGCAGCGGACGGCCGGTCAGCGCCGCCGCCGCGAACAACGTGACGGCCCCCGTCAGGAGCCGCCAGAACGCGATCGAAGTGGGCCCCAGTTCCTGCCGGACGGCCACCTTGACCAGGATGGCAGCCCACGAAATGCAGACCCCGCCGAAGATCAGCAGGGCCAGCGTGGGCAGCAGGTGTCGTCGCGGTGCAAAGTCGGTCAAGGTCACCTCCGGCGGCGCACCATAGCATTCGCGCCGGGTGGCGGCAACGCACCCGTCCCCGCGCAGGGACGGCCGCGGGCCGTGAAGCTCATCAAACTGGCATTGATACTCATTTTCTGATAGACTGCGCCGTCCCGTGCCCGCAATCCCCCCGCGAAGGGAGTTCGCCTTGACGCGAACCGATCCGATGACGCCCCGGCTGAGGGCGGTTGCGCTGGCAATCGCGCTGGCGCCGGCAATGGCTCTGGCGCTGGCGACGGCCGGCGCGGCCCAGGCCGCCACGACCGTCTTCCAGCATGCCCACCTGATCCCCATCGACGCCCCGGAAACGGCCGACGGCCTGCTGGCCGTCGTCGACGGCCGCATCGCGTACGCCGGCCCGGCCGCCGGCTACACGATTCCCGCGGACGCGGTCGTGGTCGACGCCACAGGCCGCTGGATCATGCCCGGCCTGGTCGACACCCACAGCCATGTCGGCGGCTTCGCCGCCGCCGACGACAGCGGGCCCATCCAGCCGGGTGTTCGCGTGCTGGACGACGTCAACGTGCTGGACGCCGGTTACCGCCGCGTCGTCGCGGGAGGGCTGACCACGCTCAACGTCATGCCGGGCTCCGGCTTCCTCAGCAGCGGCCAGACCGTCTACCTCAAGATGCGCAAGGTGGGTCGCGGCGAGGTGCTCGACGCCGAGGGACTGGCCTACACGACCGACGACGGCCGCGGCGGCCGTCGCGTGCTCGGCGGACTCAAGATGGCCAACGGCACCAACCCCCAGCGCAAGCCGCCGTTTCCGGGCACGCGCGGCAAGTCGGCGCAGCTGGTGCGTTCGACGTTCATCAAGGCGCAGGAGTACCGCGCCAAGGTGGCCGCGGCGAATGGCGATGCGGCCAAGCTGCCGGCGCGCGACCTGGATCTCGAGACGCTGGTCGAGGTGCTCGATCGAAAACGTGTTGTGCACCACCACACCCATCGTGCCGACGACATCGTCACCGTCCTGCGCCTGCAGCAGGAGTTCGGCTTCCGCCTCGTGCTCCAGCACGTGAGCGAGGGCTGGAAGGTGGCCGACCAGATCGCCGC
Source organism: bacterium (assembly GCA_016703265.1). Lineage (NCBI taxonomy): Bacteria > bacterium. The sequence goes on along the minus strand of JADJCK010000007.1, from coordinate 353,430 downwards.
GGCCGGGGTGCCGTGCTCGGTCATCGTCATCGACGCGCCGGGCGGCAAGCTCGAGGCGCGCGAATTGCGCTTCGAGACCGGCGCCATCCTGGCGGAAGCCGGCGTGAAGGTGGCCTTCCACACCGACGACTGGATCACCGACAGCCGCCTCTTCCTCCGCTCGGCGGCACTTGGCGTGCGCGGCGGCATGCAGCGCGCCGACGCGCTGCGCGCGCTCACGCTCGCCGGCGCCGAGATGCTCGACCTGCAGGACCGCATCGGTTCGCTGACGGCGGGCAAGGATGCCGACTTCATCGTGTTGGACGGTGACCCGTTCAGTGTCTACACGCGCGTACGGCAAACCTGGGTCGAGGGACGTCAGGTGTTCGACCTGGAGGATCCGGACGATCGCCTGCACGCGGACGGCGGCCAGGGAGCCGGCGCCAACCAGACCCCGTACCTGTGCTGCGCGGATGACGGAGGCGAGTCATGAAGATGCAGGCATTGTTGAAGACGTTGTCCGTGATGCTCGTGCTTTCGACATCGGTCGCCGCCGCGGTCGACCCGGCGGCGGCACCGCGCGACGGCGGCACCCTGGCCGTGCGCGGAGCCCTGCTCCACACCGGCAGCGGGGACCCGATCGTGGACGGCGGGGTGCTCGTCGAGGACGGCCGGATCACGCAGGTCGGCCCGTTCGCCTCGTTGTCATTGCCCGCGGGCGTGACCGTCCTGCGCGCGGCCGTGGTCACGCCCGGCTTGATCGACGCGCGCAGCACCGCGGGCCTGACCGGGATGCTCAACGTCCCGCACGACCAGGACATGCTCGACCATACGGCGTCCGTGCAGCCCGAGCTGCGGGCCCTGGACGCCTACAACCCGCAGGACGAACTGGTGGCCTACCTGCGCTCGCTCGGCGTGACCGCGCTGCACACGGGCTTCGCTCCCGGTCCGCCGCTCTCGGGCCAGACGATGATCGTCAAGACCCGGGGCACGACCGCCGACGAGGCCGCGCTGGTGCCCTCGGCCGCGGTCGCGGTCACCCTGTCGCCGCCGAAGGGCTTCGGTGGCGCGACGGAACTGTTCACCACGCGCGCCAAGACCGTGGCGGTGCTGCGGCAGGACCTGATCAAGGCCCGTGAATACCGCGACAAGCTTGCAGCGGCAGGCCGCGACAGGAAAGTGACGGCGCCCGACCGCGACCTGCACCTGGAAACCCTGGCGCGCGTGCTGGACGGCGAGTTGGCGCTCCTGGTGACGGCCCACCGCGTGCGCGACATCGCGAACGCGCTGCGCCTGAAGCAGGAGTTCGGCCTGCGCCTGTGGCTGGACGGCGCCGCCGAGGCGCACCAGTTGCTGCCCGAGCTGAAGGCCGCCGGAGTGCCGGTGCTGCTGCACCCCCCGATGGCGCGTTCGACCGGCGAACTGGAGAACGCCGCCTTCACCACGGCGGGCCTGTTGCGGCAGGCCGGTGTGCCGTTCGCCTTCACGTCGGGCTACGAATCCTATGTGCCCAAGGTGAGGGTTGTGCTCTTCGAGGCCGCGATCGCGGCCGGGCACGGCCTCGATCGCCTGGCGACGCTGGAGGCCTTGACGATCGGCGCCGCGCGCCTGCTGGGCGTGGCCGACCGCATCGGCTCGCTCGAGGTCGGCAAGGACGGCGACCTGGCGCTCTACGACGGCGACCCGTTCGAGTATACGACGCACTGCGTCGGCACCGTCATCGAGGGTCGGGTCGTCTCGGACATCGTTCGTTGAGGGGAACCGGGTAGCGCCGGCGGCCGGTCATCCTTCGATGACTAGTCTTCCGCCGGCGCTGCCGGAACCGCCGGCCGCACCACGAACGTCTTCTCCTTGCGGATCTCGACGGTGCCGGGCGGCGCGCCCTTCGGCTTGGTGACGAAGCGCGCCCGGGTGCCGCTGACCGAAACCTGGTTCGACTCGCGCTTGCGGCTGTGCCAGGCGGCGATCGCCGCAGCGGCCTTCACCGTCTCGTTGTCCGGCTCCTCGCCGGCCGGCACCTGCAGCACCACGTGGCTGCCCGGCAGGCCGCGCACGTGGAACCACCAGTCGTTGGCCTTGGCGACCTTGATCGACAGGCGGTCGTTGTCCTGGTCGGTCTTGCCGGCCAGCACGGTCCAGCCGCCGGGCAGCGTGTAGCGCCAGGCGCGGACCGGGGCCCGCTCCGGCTTTTCGGGGCGGGGCACGGTCACGCCCCGGCCGACGCGCGCTTGCGCCCGCTCACCGACAGGCTCCAGACCGCCGCGCCGCTGCCGCGGAACTCCTGCACCGTCGACGCCGGCAGCGACTGAAGCAGCAGTTCATCGGGCAGGTCGATCTGCCGCCGCCTGAGCACCGCCACGTCGGCGAAGCCGGCCCCGGCGATGGTCGCGAGATACTCGTCCTCCTGCTGCGCCCCGGCCACGCAGCCGACATAGAGCATCGCGGCGCCGCGGATCGCGTCGGGCAACTCGCCCGTCAGCACGATGTCCGAGACCGAGAAGCGGCCGCCGGGCTTCAGCACGCGGTACATCTCGGCGAACGCGCGCGACTTGTCGGGCACCAGGTTGAGCACGCAGTTGCTGATCACCACGTCGACGGTGGCCGACTCGAGCGGCAGCCGCTCGATCTCGCCGAGGTGGAACGTGACGTTCGTTGCACCCAGCCGCTCGGCGTTGGCGCGCGCCTTCGCCACCATCTCCGGGACCATGTCCACGCCGATCACGTGTCCCTGCGGCCCGACCAGCGCGCGGGCGACGAACACGTCGTTGCCCGCGCCGCTGCCCAGGTCCAGGACGGTCTCTCCGGAACGGATGAAGGCGCCCTCGGTGGGCAGGCCGCAGCCCAGCCCCAGGTCCGCCTCGGGCACATAGCCGTCGAGCTTCTCGTAGCTGTCGGCGAAGCTGCCGCCGGCCAGCGGGTCGCAGGTGCCGCCGGCGCCGCAGCAGCCTCCCCCGCCGGGCCCGCGTGCGATCTCGCCGTACTTGTCCTTCACGACCTGCTTGATGTCGCTGTTCATGTCAGTCCTCCTTCGGCGATCCGCAACACCCCAGGCCCGCGAACAGGCGGGCGAAGCCCTGGCGGACCGCCTCCAGGGTTTCCGGGTCCACACAGTAGCAGGTGCGCGGCCCCTCGATCTCGCCGCGGACCAGCCCTGCCTCCTTCAGTTCCTTGAGGTGCTGGGAGACGGTCGACTGCGCCAGGGCAGCGCCTCGACGAGGTCGCCGCAGACACAGCCGTGGCGCGCCGCCAGGATCGCCAGGATCTGCAGGCGCCCGGGGTGGGCCAGCGCGCGCGCCGCGCCCGCCAGGTCCACCAGTTCCGCCGGAAAAGCCGTGAATTTCGCCTGCGCCATGCCGCCTCCTCGTCCTTCATCGTAGATCGTAAATATACGATCAAATCGACCCTCCGCAAGGGCCGCTCGACAATCTGTTGGACAAATTTTCTATCAATATGGTAAAATATGAGCTGATGTCGGGGGACGACCAGCCTGCCGGCGCCCTGGGCGCGGGCCGGGAGCGTGGACCATGCGGACCTTGAGAACCGTCAACGGCCTGATCGGGCTGGCGCTGGCTGTGGTGTGCCTGGGCGGCGCCGCTCCCCGCAACTCCCTGCAGGTCTTGCCCTTGCCGGCAGCCTCACGGCTCCCTGCCAAGGCCGGGGGTGCGCCGGCAGTCGCCGGGCGCCTGCCCGCGCCGGCCCTCATGCAGGCTGTCCCGCACCGTGAACGGGCCACCGGCCGTCACGACGAGGATCCCGGCCGGCAGCGCGTGTTCGCCGAGACCGACCTGACCGATCGCACGAAGTCGTCCGCGCATCCGGATACCACAGGCACGACGTTCACGCCTGAGATGCGCGCCATGCTCACCCGGCTGACCGCGCCCCATTTCCTGCGGCCCGCAGGCGCCGCGCCGGTTTCGCCCGCCGGCGCGCGCCGCCCCGCGACCGCCGACAAGGACGCGCCGTGGTCGGCCAACACGCTGCTGGCCAACCCGACGAGCATGAACGACGACCATGTCACGCTCGCCTGCAGTCCCGATGGTTCGGTCCTCTACGCCGCGTTCTCCGCCATGGACCTCGGCAGCACCGACCGCGACATCCATGTGGCGCGTTCGTTGAACGCAGGCCTGACCTGGCAGGTGTGGGAACTGCCCTCGTTCACGACGGACGAATACCAGCCCGAGCTCGCCGTCGACGGCGGCGGCTACCTGCACGTGGTCTGGGTCCGCGACGACGGCGTCATCCTGCGTTCGCGCAGCAGCAACCCGGGCGACCCTTCGGCCTGGGCCTGGGTCAAGGGCCTGACCGTGGGCGAGCCATGTGCCGTGCCGTCGATCGCCGTCACCGGCGCCGGCGACTTCGCCAAGGTCTTCATCGCCGCGAACTGGCTGACGGTCAACTACGACTACTACCAGTACGAGTGGACGCTGATCTTCATGTACTCGAGCAACGGCGGCAACACCGTCACCTACGACTACTTCCTGCCCGACGGCTACCCCGACTACTGGCCCGACGTGGCGATGGAAGCCGGCACCGTGCACTTCGTGAACGCCGAGCAGGACGGCGAGACCGGCGAGATGGAAATCCTCATTGCCACCGACGCCTACACCGGCAGCTTCGCCAGCCCGGCCAACTTCACGGGTTGGACGGCCAGCAACGGCGGCTACCCGCGCGTGGCCTGCCAGGGAACCGACGTCTACGCGGTCTACCAGCTCGACTACACAGACGGCATCTCGAGCGACGGCGACATCATCTATACCTACAGTTCGGACAACGGTTCGTCGTTCTACGGCCCCTACGGCCTGGTGGCCGACGAATACGACAGCGTCGGGCCCTGCCTCTTCCTGCGCGGCGGCGTGGTCGGCTGCGCCTGGCTCGATGCGCCGGCCGGCGGCGACGAGTTCCAGCTGGCGACGCGCCTGGCTTCCGCGGGCGGCGCGGCAGACTTCTTCGGCGACGTCGAGATCATCACCGACGCGCCGCGCGTCGAGCCCGTGTTCCACGCCGCCGACGCGGTGTTCACGGGGTTGCGCGCCCACGCGGCCTGGAGCGACCGTCGCGACTTCCCCACGCAGGGTCGCAACATCTACACCAGCCGCCGCGACCTGAAGCCCAACCTGGCGGCGTTCACGCCCTCCGGCTGGGACAGTTCGCTGGTCGTGAACATGATTGCCGGGCAGCGCGTCGACGGCTTCACTGCGGCGGGCGACACCAACCGCGTGAGCTTCGCGTTCCTCAACGACGGGCTGCGCGACATCACCGGCAACTTCCACATCGACCTCGAGGTCGATGGCGACCCCGTGGCTTCGTGGCAGCTGTCGGGCGGGTTGCCCGCCGGCACCTATGTGCCGCTCGAGGACTTCGCGCTGCTGGGCCCGAGTGGCACACACGCGATCGCGGTGCGCCTGGATCCCGATGGCCTCGTGGCCGAGGACAACGAATCCGACAATGCCTTCAGTCGCTCCTACGACTTCATCCACGGCGATCCCGTGCTGCGGTTCAGGCCGACGGGACTGGTCTCGATCATCAATCCGTACCTCAAGCGCGCCGACGCCCTGGAACTGGCGAAGTCGCCGCCGTTGCGCCGCGAGGCCTGGCTCGATCCCGTCGATGATCGCCTGCGGGAAGCGGCCGCCAAGGCTGCGGGCGACGCGTTGGTGCCGGTGATGATCGTCCCCGCCGAGCGCGTGGATCCCACGGGGCTCGGCGAGGCCCTGAAGGATGCCGCCCGATCCACCCGGCGCGAGGCTATTGCCCTCGCCGCGCGCAACCAGACCGACCGGAATCTCGCCGCCCTGCAGCCGACGCTTACGGCCCTGGCCAAGTCCGGCCAGGCCGGCACGCCGCGCGCCCTGTGGCTTTCGGGCACGATTGCCGTCGAGCTGGCGCCGGGCGCCGTGGCCGCACTGTCCGGCGACCCGCGCATCGCACGACTCTGGCTGGACGACATGCCCAGCCGCACGTTCGGCGAACCCGCCGCGGCCGCGACCGACGGCACCACGACCACCGGCGAGGACGCCGCCGACAAGGCGCTGGCCTGGCATCTGGCCGCCATCGGCGCCGACCAGGCCTGGGCGGGCGGCAACACCGGCGCCGGCGTCCTGGTCGGCCACCTCGACAGCGGCATCGCCTATGACCACCCCGACATCACCGCCCACCTGTGGGACGGCGGCGCGGCGTTCCCCCACCACGGCTGGGACGCCGTCGACAACGACAACGACCCCTACGACGGCGACGCGAGCTGGCACCACGGTTCGCATACGGCCGGCCTCATTGCGGGCGACGGCGCCTCGGGCACGAAGACGGGCGCGGCGCCCGGCGCGCGGCTGATGGCATTGCGCGTGGTGCCGGGCTACCTCGCCGACCTGGTCGAGGGCATGCAGTTCGGCCTGGACCACGGCGTGCAGATGTTCTCGATGAGCGCCGGCTGGTCGCAGGCGACGGTCGACGTGCGCGGAGCCAACCGTTACAACGCCGAGATGCTGCTGGCGATCGATGTGCCGTGGGTCGCGGCGGCCGGCAACGGCAGCGCTACCGGTCACTACGCGCTGCCCACCGACATCGCCAGTCCCGGCGATTGCCCGAGCCCGTGGTACGCGCCCAACGGCGGCCGTACCGCGATGATCACCGTGGGCGGCCTGACCAGCGCGGGCGCCGTCGAGTCCACATCCAGCTACGGGCCCACCGCCTGGAACCTGGCCAATCCCGTCGGCACGACCGACTACCACGACTATCCGTACCCGCCCGGCCTGATGAAGCCGGACCTGGCGGCCCCGGGCAACAACGTCACCAGCCTGGCCGGGGCTTCGGGCTACGTGTCGTACACCGGCACCAGCATGGCCTGTCCGCAGGTGGCAGGCGCGGTGGCGATCCTGCTGGGCGCCTCGCCCGGGCTGACGCCGGCACAGGTGGCCGAAGCGCTGGAGACCACGGCAACCGACATCACCGCAGCCCCCGCGACTGCCGGCCGTGACCGGTTCAGCGGCGCCGGGAAGCTCAACATACCTGCAGCCCTGGCCGGCGTGCAGACAGGCACCTCGCTCGAGTTCACGATCCAGAATGCGGGCAACCTGCCGCTTGTCTTCTCGGGCATGTGGGAAGGCGCGAACTGGGTCGACTCGGACCAGCCGCCCGCGTTCCTGGATCCCGGCGCGACGGCGCGCCTGACCGCGCGCCTCGACCCGGCCGGACTGCTCGAAGGCGTGCACAACACCACGATCTCGTTCGCCAGCAACGCGCCGGGTTCGCCGCACCAACTGGGCGTGCAGCTGATCTACGGCGACTACGCGACCGGTGTCGACCCCGAGGTGCCCTCGCCGGGCGCCATCGACCTGGCGGGCTACCCGAACCCGTTCAACCCGCGTACGACGTTGCGCTTCGCGCTGCCGGCCGCGACGAAGGTCAAGCTGGAGATCCACGACCTGGCCGGCCGCCTCGTGCGTCGGCTGGTGGACGAGACGCTGCCGGCGGGCGACCACGCCGTGATGTGGGACGGGCTGGATGGAAACGGGCGGGCTGTGGCGAGCGGGCAGTACGTTGCCCGGCTGCGCGAGGCCGACCGCGCCGCAGTGACCCGCAAGCTGACGCTGGTACGCTGAGCGCGGCGATCAGGCGCGACGCGCCAGCGCAGCCTGCACCCGTTGCGTCAGCTCCTGCGAGGAAAACGGTTTCTGCAGCAGGTCGGCATCGACCGGCACGCCGGCGTTGCCGGCCAGGAAATCGGCCGGATAGCCGGAGGTCAGCAGCACGGGAAGCTCGGGGCGCTGTTCGCGCACCCGTCGCACCAGTTCCACGCCGTCCATGCCCGGCATCACGATGTCCGTCAGGAGCAGGTCGAACGTGACCCCAGGCTCCTCGAGCAGGCGGAGCGCCTCGTCGGCGCCCGAGGCCACCTGGACGGCGTAGCCCGCGCGCTCGAGCATCACGCGCACGAGCCGGCTCGTGGCGGCCTCGTCCTCGACCAGGAGGATCGAGGCGCCGGGCAGCCGCACGGCGGTCTCCCCGGCCGTTGATGCGGCTTCCTGAGGCGGGGCGGTGAGAGGCAGGCAGATCCGGAATCTCGATCCCGTCATCGGCGAGCTCTCCACCGCGAGGGAGCCGCCCGCCTGCCTGACGATGCCGTAGATTGTGGCGAGCCCGAGCCCGGTGCCCCGGCCAACGGCCTTGGTCGTGAAGAACGGTTCGAAGATGTGCGGCAGGTCGGCCGCAGCGATGCCCTCGCCGTCATCCTCGGCGACGATGACCGCGTACCCGCCCGCCGGCAGCGCATCCTGCAGCGTCTGCGTCCCGGCCTCGATCCGCGTGGTCGACAACGCCAGCCGGAACCGGCCCCCCGGCCGCACCGCGTCGCGGGCGTTGGCCGCCAGGTTCAGGATCACCTGCGAGAACTGCCCCGGGTCCGCCCGGACCCACAGCGGACCCAGGTCGACGTCGATCTCGGTACTGATGCCGTCGCCGACCAGGCGCCGCACCATCACCGAGAGATCGACCAGTGCCGCCGCCAGGTCGATGGTCTGCGGCCGGAGCACCTGCTTGCGGCTGAAGGTCAACAGCTGGCCGACCAGGTCGGCGGCACGGTGCCCGGCCTTGAGGATCTCGGCGGCGCTCGACTGCTGGTCGGGCATGTCGCCGAGGTCGGCCATCAACAGTTCCGAGTGCCCGATGATCGCGACCAGCAGGTTGTTGAAGTCGTGCGCGATGCCGCTCGAGAGGCGGCCGAGGGCCTCCATCTTGTGGGCCTGCGAGAGCTCAGCCTCGAGACGGCGTCGTTCGGTCAGGTCGCGCCAGACGACGTGCAGCATGGGGCGTTCGGCGCCCGGCACTGCGGTCAACAGGACCTCGACGGGGAAGACCTCGCCATCGGCGCGCTGGTGGTCCCATTCGAAACGGTGGCTCCCGCGTTCGAAGGCCATGGCCATCATCTCGTTGGCTTTCTCGAAGGAAGGACGGCCGTCGGGCTGCAGTTCCGGGGAAAGCTCCGAGGGGTGGGTTTGCAGCAGGTCGTCGCGGGAACGGTAGCGGAGCATGTCGACGGTGGCCTGGTTGCAGTCGACGAAGGTGTCGCCCTCGATGATGAGGAAGGCATCGCCGGTCCGCTCGAAGTACTGGCGGTAGAGGTCGGCAGCCGGACTGCAGCTGTGGGACAAGGTCGATCCTTCCGCGATGCGGGACCTGGGCAGGCCGCAGACGGTGCCGGCAGGCGGCGCGCCGTCCCCCCGACGCCGGCGCCTCTGCTGATGCTAGCGGCGAAAGCCCGGCTCGGCAATGGGAATCCGCCCGGGCCGGGCCCGGTCAGGCCGTTCCGGCAGGGACTTCCTCCCGCCGCATCGGGCGGGAACTCGCCGGACGGGTTGATGTTCTGTCGCCCTTGCGCTACCCTGACCGGCCCGGCCCCTGCGGCCGTCCGCCGTCATTTATCGGCGCTATGCGGCTAACCCAACCCCTGAGGAGCTTTGGCAATGATCGAGGTTCGCGGTCTGTCCAAGAGCTTCGGGACCATGAAAGCGCTCGACGACGTGTCGTTCCGGATCAACCGGGGGGAGATCCTCGGCTTCCTCGGTCCGAACGGTGCGGGCAAGAGCACGACCATGAAGATCGTCACGACCTTCCTGGCGCCCGACGGCGGCAGCGTGCAGGTCGACGGCATCGACGTCCTGGAGCACCCCCTGGAAGTGCGACGGCGCATCGGGTACCTGCCCGAGAACGTGCCCCTGTACCTGGACATGAACATCCACGAGTACCTGACGTTCGTGGGCGAGGCGCGCGGCCTGCAGGGCGCACGCCTGAGGGAACGGCTCGACTGGTGTGTCGAGGCCTGTGGACTTCGCGGCGAGTACCGCAAGAACATCGGCGAGCTCTCCAAGGGCTACAAGCAGCGCACCGGCCTGGCGCAGGCGCTGATCCACGACCCGGACATCCTGATCCTCGACGAGCCCACCAGCGGCCTGGACCCGCTGCAGATCCTGGGCATCCGCGACCTGATCAAGAGCCTGGCCGGCCACAAGACGATCATCTTCTCCACGCACATCCTGCAGGAGGTCAGCCCGGTGACCGACCGCGTGGTGATCATCAACGAGGGGCGCACCATCGCGGACGGCACGGTGAACGACCTCTCGCGCGGCGCCATGGGCAGCAACCGCGTCTTCGTGGGCGCGCGCGCCGACGCTGCCGCCGTCGAGTCGGCCCTTCGCTCGCTGCCCCAGGTCGCCGAACTGAAGCCGCTGCGCGCGGCCGACGGCTGCCGCTTCGAGGCGCGCGGGCCGTTCAGCGAGGATCTCGTGGGCGCCGTCGAGCGCCTGGCCCGCGGACAGGGCTGGCAGCTGACGGAGCTGCACGAGGCCCCCTACTCGCTCGAGGACACCTTCATCGCGCTGACCCGTCGGGCGCGCGGCCTGAAGGAGGTGGCGTGAGATGAACAACGCCCTGAACCTTCGCAGCAGCCTGGTGATCTTCCGGCGCGAGTTCGCCGCCTACTTCAACAGCCCGATCGCGTACATCTTCATCATCGCCTTCCTGGTGCTGAACGCAGGACTCTTCATGACCGGCTTCTTCCTGAACGGCGCGGCCGACCTGCGCGCCTTCTTCGGGAACCTGCCCTTCTTCCTCATCTTCTTCATCCCGGCCGTCAGCATGCGCCTGTGGGCCGAGGACAAGCGCCTCGGCACCTTCGAACTGCTGATGACGCTGCCGATGCGCACGGCCGACGTCATGCTCGGCAAGTACCTGGCAGCGCTGGCCTTCTACCTGGTGGCCCTGGCCGGCACGCTGACCCTGCCGCTGATGGTGGGCGCGCTCGGCAACCCCGACCACGGTGCCATCTTCAGCGGTTACCTGGGCGCCGTGCTGCTCGGCGCACTCTACCTGGGCATCGGGACGTTCACGAGCGGGCTGATGCGCGACCAGATCTCGGCCGTGATCCTCGGCATCATGTCGTGCTTCCTGCTCTTCGTGCTCGGCATCCCCGCGGTGGCCGCGACCATCGACGGCTGGGTGCCGGGGCTGGGCTCGCTGCTGCAGAACTACCTCGGCTTGTCGGGCCACTACGAGATGATGCTGCGCGGGGTCGTGGCTGCCGCTGACCTCGCCTACTTCCTGGGCCTGACCACGGTCTTCCTGGTGCTCAACGCCCTGTGGCTGGAAGGGAGGAAGTACTGATGAACAACAAGCGACGGAACTTCCGCCTGACCTTTGCCGCGGCGGCCGCGCTGCTGGCCGTGATCGCGTTCTTCCTGGTCTCGGTGCTCGGCAACATGCCGGGTGCGCGCCTGGACCTGACGCGCGATCGCCTTTTCACGATGTCGCCCGCTGCGGCCGAGGTGCTCAAGGGCCTCCAGGTGCCCGTGCAGGTGAAGCTGTACATCACGCCTGCCGACAAGATGCCCACGCAGCTGCGTACGCTCGAGCGCGACCTGACCGAGCGCATGCGCAACTTCGAGCAGGTGGCCGGCGGCATGCTCGAGTTCTCCGTCTACAACCCGCAGAACGACGAGGAGATGCAGAAGACCCTCGGCGCCAAGGGAATCCGGCCGTTCCAGGTGCAGTCCATCGAGAAGGACGAGATGGGCATCAAGCTCATCTGGAGCGCCATGACCATCGCCTACAAGGACCAGCCGGAGGAAGTGCTGCCGCAGCTGCTGCCCCAGAGCCTGGGCTCGCTGGAGCAGGACGTGATCGGCCCGATCTACCGGCTCACCCGCGAGAAGGCGCCGAAGGTGGCGGTGTTCGGCCCGAAGAAGGAAGTCGACCGGCAGCTGGCAATGATGTACCTGCAGCAGGGCATGCAGCCGCCGGCACCGCAGGAGCAGTACTCGCGCCTGCGCGAGGTGCTGCAGCAGGAGCACTACGAAGTGGTGCCGGTGGAACTGACGCCGCAGTCGCCCGTGCCCGCCGACGCCGACATGCTGGTGGTCATGGCCTCGACGCCGCTGAACGAACGCCAGGCGTGGGAGATCAACCGCGCCCTGACCGCGGGCATTCCGGTGGTGATGGCCGTGCAGGCGCACGAGTACGGCTACGCCCCCTCGCCCGGCGGTGGCTGGTCGGTGAACGGCCAGGATATCGCCACCGGCCTGGAGCCCATGCTGGCCGGGTTCGGGCTGACCGTCAGCGAGGACCACTTCCTCGACTCCGCGATGGAGGTCATCGAGTTGCCGCGCGAGATCAACCTCGGCGGCCTGCGCGTGCAGACGCGCGAACCGGTGCGCGCCCCCATCCAGATCCGCGTGACCGAGTCGCAGATGAACCCCGCCTCGCCGATGGTCAACCGCATCGGCTCGCTGTTCTACCTGTGGGGAACGCCGGTCATCGCCGACGCGGCGAGGCTCTCGGCGGCCGGGCTCGGCAGCACCACGCTCATGAGCAGCAGCGCCGACTGCTGGCAGGAGCCGTGGAGCGAAGGGCCGCTGACCGGCGACATGATCAACCCCGCGGGCAGGAAGATGCTCGGCGAACAGCCGCTGGCCGTGCTGGTCGAGGGCACCTTCCCCGACACCTGGGCCGGCAAGCCGGTCCCGGCCTGGCCGGGCGACAACGGCGCGTCGCCGCCGCCGGCGCCGGCGACGGCGCGCCCGGGGCGCCTGCTCCTGGTCGGCTGCGCGAAGATGTTCGACGACAACGTGCTCGGCGCGATGCAGAACGGGCTGCTGCTGCTGAACGGCGTGGACTACCTGGCCGGGTCGCAGGCCCTGCTCAGCATCCGCGCCAAGTCGCTGACCGATCGCGTCATCAAGCCGGTCGACGCGCAGGCCAAGGTGTTCTGGCGCCTGTTCACGGTGCTCGTGGTGCCGGCGCTGATCGCCGCCTACGGCATCTTCCGCGCCGGGATGCGCCGCAAGGAAGCGACGCGCTACCGCGAGAACCTGCGGCGTGACGGCGGTCGCCAGGAGGTGGCGTGATGACCTCACGACGCAACCTGGCGGCACTGGTCGCCGTGCTCGTGGTGCTGGTCGGCATCAGCGTCGCGCAGAAGGTGGGCCATCGGCGCGAGACCTCGCGCGCGGCGGCCACCGTTCTCCTGAAGGGCGAGTTCCAGGCCGACGGGATCGGCCGCATCGCGCTCGGGCGCGGCGCCGGGGCCCCTTCGGTGGTGCTTTCGCCCGGGCCGGAAGGCTGGGTCGTCGAGACCGCCTGGGGCGCCCGCGCCAGCCGCGAGCGGATCGACGCCCTTCTCTCGACGCTGAGCAACCTCTCGGGCGAGTATCGCTCGGACAAGCGGGACGTCCTGCCGGACTACGGGCTCGACGCCGCCGGCGCGGTGACGATCCGCGGCTTCGGCAAGGACGGCCAGCCGGTCTTCGCGCTCGACGTGGGCACGCGTCCGCAGGGCGGGCAGGGCAACTTCGTGAAGCTGCCCGACAGCGACGACGTGTACCTCACGCCCGCGGGCGTGCTGGCGCAGCTCGGCATCTACGGCGAGCCGCAGGCGCCCGCCTACCGCTATTTCCTGGACCTGCAGGCGGTGCAGGAGGATCGCGTGGCTGTCGACGCAATCCGCCTGCGCGATGCCTCGGGGACGCGCGAACTGGTCAAGGTGTTCACGCCCCCCACGGAAGCGACGGGCGACTCGGCGGCCACCGCCGCCGCCCTGCGGGCGACCTGGGAATGGAAGACCGGCGGCGGCACGCGCGGGCCGGCCCTGGCCAAGTCCAAGGTCGATGCCGTGCTGAACAGCCTGGTGAGCATCCGCGCCACCGACCTGGCCGACCCGGGCGCGCCGGCGTCCTCGTACGGGTTGGACAACCCGGCTCGCGAGGCCGCGCTGGTGCTGGCCGACGGACGGCAGGTCGTGCTCGAGTTCGGCGCCGATCGCCCGGCTGCCGGCGACAAGCCGGGCGGGGCCTGGATGCGCGTGCGCGGGCAGCCGACCGTCTGGGTCGTGACCGAGTACACCGTCAGCAACGTGTTCAAGGCGCTGTCCGAGTTGAAGCCCGACTAGCCGGCGCCCAAGGTGGCCGTCGGGAGGGACCGCCGGAGGCGGTCCCTCCTGTTTTGCCGGCCGAAGACGGCCGATGGCGGCAGCCGGGCGTTGGAATTTCCGGCCGCCCGCTCTATCATTGACCGTGCAATCCCGGTGCGCACCCGGACGGGCGCGCGCGGGTACCTTTGCCAGGAGGCGATGACGTGGGCGGTGTGCTGCTCAAGAACGGAACCGTGCTCGATTACTTCCCGGCCGACCTGGCCGGAGCGCCGAGGCCGCTCGTGGCCAAGGTCGACCTGCGGGTCGACGGCGAGCGCATCGTCGAGCGCGGCCCGTCGCTGGCCCCGGCGGCCGGCGAGGAAGTGCTGGACCTCAAGGGCCGCACCGTCATGCCCGGCAACATCAATGCGCACGGCCACCTCTACGCCTCGCTCGCCGCGGGCATGCCCCAGCCCAAGGCGCAGCTGACGACGTTCACCGACATCCTCACCGAGATCTGGTGGCCGCTCGACCGCGCACTCGACGCCGAGGCGGTCTACCTGAGCGCCGTGGCCGGCGCCTGGGGCGCCGTGCGCTGCGGCACGACGCTGATCTTCGACCACCACGCCAGCCTCTCGGCCGTCGGCGATTCGCTCGATCGTATCGAAAAGGGGCTGGCGGAGGTCGGCCTGCGCGGCTGCCTGTGCTACGAGGTCACCGATCGCGGCGGCAAGGGCCAGCGTGACATCACGCTCGAGGAGAACGAGCGCTACCTGCAGAAGCTGCGCGACAAGCCCGCCGTCGGCGTGCCCCGCTTCCGCGGCCTGGTCGGCGCCCACGCCTCGTTCACGCTCGAGGACCGCACCCTGCAACTGCTCGAGGGCATCTGCAGCCGCCAGGGCGCCGGCCTGCACATCCACCTGGCCGAAGGCACCACCGACCGCGAGGTAAGCCGTGACCGCGGCTGGCGCGACCCCCTGCAGAGGCTCGTGGACAACGGGCTGGTGCGACCGGGCAGCGTGTTCGCGCACGGCGTCGACCTCTCGCCGCTGGACATGCAGACGCTGGAAGAGAACGGCGTCTGGCTGGTGCACTGCGGGCGCTCGAACATGAACAACGGTGTCGGCCGCGCCCCGGTCGACCGCTTCCCCACGCGCAGCGCCATCGGCACCGACGGCCTGGATGACAACATGTGGGGCGAACTGCGGCCAACGTTCTTCCGCGGCAACGAGGGCGGCCGCGGCCCGCTGGGCCACGCCGGCGCCGCGCGCCTGTGGCTGGGCAACTACCGCCTGGCCCGCGAGACCTTCGGCGAACCGTTCGGCAGCCTCGAGGCAGGCGCCCCGGCAGATTTCATCATCCTCAACAATTTCCAGAAGACTCCCCTGACGACCGACACGTGGCTGAGCCACCTGCTGTTCGACTTCCATCCCTGGGACATCGACGCCGTCTACGTGGGCGGCGCCCGGGTCTATGCGGCGGGCATGAAGCCGCCCGTGGAAGCCGAGCGACTGCAGCAGGCGGCGGCGCGATTGTGGCGGGCGATGGGTTGGCAATCCTGAGCAAAGGACGGACATGACCCCGACCAACGACACGACCGGCCGGCGCATCGCCGCGCGCGCAAAGGAACTCGAGACCCCGATGATCGCCTTCCTGCGCGACATCGTGGCGGCGCGCGGACTGTCCGGGCAGGAAGAGGCCTGCGTGCGCCGGGTGGCGCGCGAGATGGAAGCCGTGGGCTTCGACGAGGTCCGGATCGACCCGCTGGGCAACGTGCTCGGGCGCATCGGCAACGGGCCGCGCGTCTTCGCCTTCGATGCGCACCTCGACACCGTCGATGTGGGCGACCTGACGCAGTGGGACTGTGACCCCTTCACCGGCAAGGTCGAGGACGGCAAGGTCTTCGGCCGCGGTTCGGTGGACCAGAAGGCCGGCATGGCCGGCATGGTCTACGCCGGGAAGATCATGAAGGAGATGGGCCTGCTCGACGGCTGCCAGGTCTGGATGACCGGCACGGTGATGGAAGAGGACTGTGACGGCCTCTGCTGGCACTACATCCTGAACGAGAAGCACCTGCAGCCGGAACTCGTGGTCTCGACGGAACCGACGAACCTGCGCATCAACCGCGGGCAGCGCGGGCGCATGGAGATCCGCGTGCGGGTCAAGGGTCGCTCGTGCCACGGCAGCATGCCGCACCTCGGCGAAAACGCCATCTACAAGATCGCCCCCGCCATCGTGGCCATCGAGAAGCTGAACGATCGCCTGAAGGACGACGCCTTCCTCGGCAAGGGCACCTGCACCATCAGCTGGATCGGCTGCAAGACGCCCAGCCTCTGCGCGGTGCCGGCCGAGGCCGAGTTCCATATCGACCGGCGCCTGACGGTCGGCGAGACGCGCGAGTCGGCGCTGGCCGAAGTCGAGGCCGCCATGAAGGACGCCGGCGTCGAGGCCGAGGTCTTCACGCTGACCTACCGCGAGAAAGCCTGGACCGGACTCGAGTACCCGATGGACAAGTACTACCCCACCTGGGTCCTGGCCGAGTCGCATCCGGCCCTGCAGGCGGCGCAACGCGCGTTCACCGACACGGCGGGCCGGCCGGCCGAGATCGCCCGCTGGAACTTCAGCACCAACGGCGTGGCAATCATGGGGCTGCACGGGGTCTCGTGCCTGGGCTTCGGGCCCGGCCGCGAGGAAGTGGCGCACACGGCCAACGAGTACGTACCCATCGCCGACGTCGTGGCCGCCTGCGCCTTCTACGCCGCCCTGCCGGGCGAGCTCCTGGCGGGCTGACGGGACCGGGCACGCAACTGAAGGCGCTGCTTCAATATGGCCGCCCCGCGCGACAGGGTTTGACAGGTTCGGCTGTCATTTGATATAATCTCAGGGCCTCGCGCCACGGGTCTGCCCGGGGCACGCGGTCCGAGTCGCCCACCCGGAACAGCATCGAGGAGTCCCATGAATCCCAGGTTCATGATGCAACTGTCGACCGCCCTGACCCTGGCCGCCATTGCGCTTGCCGGCGTCGCGTCCGGCCAGACCACGGACCTCATCATCAGCGAATACATCGAGGGCTCCGGCAACAACAAGGCGATCGAGATCTACAACGGCACCACCGACGTCGTGAATCTCGGCGCCTATGCCATCGACCGGTATTCCAACGGCTCGACAAGCGCCGTGACAATCCCGCTGCCGGCCATCAACCTGGCGCGCGGCGCGACGCACGTGATCGCCTACAACCTGTCAGACCCTGCGCTGCTGGCACTCGCCAACCAGGTCGACACCAACCTGAATTTCAACGGCAACGATGCCGTCGTGCTGACCTACGGCGGCTCGACGGTCGTCGACAGCTTCGGCCGCGTCGGCGAGGACCCGGGCACGGCCTGGACGTGTTCGGGCGGAAGCACCGTGAACCACACCGTGCGCCGGTTGAGCAGCATCTGCACCGGGGATATCGTGCCCGGCGATGCCTTCAACCCCTGCCTGGAATGGGCCTTCTTCGCGGCGGATACGTTCAGCGGCCTGGGCGCCCATGTCACCGACTGCGGCACCGTGGACGACGAACCCACCTCGTGGAGCACCCTGAAGGCGACCTGGCGCTAGTCGCCGGCGGCGCACCGGAGCCCGTGGACAACGCGACGCCCGCCCCCCATGGGGCGGGCGTCGCGCACTTCGGGACACCGGCAATCGCCATTGCGGCCCGGTTCGCGTTTGCGCGGCACGCCGCGCCCGTTGTATGTTCGACGTTTCAACCCGGCCCGGGAGCGGCCGCCACCGCAGGCCGCCGCGTGAACGACACAAGGAGACGCCATGAGCAAGCCGCTGCAGGGACGCCATTTCATTGATACGCAGGAGTGGTCCCGCGATGAACTGGAACTCGCGATCGAGACCAGCTTCGACCTGAAGCGCAAGTTCTACCGCGACGAACCGCACGCGCTGCTGCGCGACCGCACGCTGTTCATGCTGTTCTGGGAGCAGAGCACGCGCACGCGCAACTCGTTCGAGGCCGGCATGACGCAGCTGGGCGGCCACGCCCACGACCTGAGTCCCGAGAAGCTGCAGGTGAGCCACGGCGAGACCGCCGAGGACACGGCGCGTGTGCTGAGCCGCATGGGCCACGGCATCGCCATCCGCAACTGCGACTGGGGCAAGGGCAATGCGTTCATCCGCAGCGTGGCCGGCATGAGCCGCGTGCCGGTGCTCAACATGCAGTGCGACGTCTATCATCCGTGCCAGGCCCTGGCCGACCTGATGACGATCCGCGAGAAGTTCCCCGACGGCCTGCGCGGCCGCAAGATCGCCGTCAGCTGGACCTACGCGCCGTCGTACGTGCGCCCCATCTCCGTGCCCCAGTCCACCATCCTGATGATGACGCGCTTCGGCCTCGACGTGACCCTCGCGCATCCCAAGGAATTCAAGCTGATGCCCGGGATCGTGGCGCAGGCGCAGGCCAATGCCGCCGCCAACGGCACGAAGTTCGAGATGGTCGACGACATGGATGCCGCCTTCGAGGGGGCGCACATCGTCTACCCCAAGAGCTGGGGTTGCCTCGTGACCGAGCCCGACCGCCAGGCGGCCGTGCAGCACATCAGCAAGTACCCCGAGTGGATCGCCAACGAGAAGCGCATGGCGCTGGCGGCCAAGGACAGCATCTACATGCATCCGCTGCCGGCCAGCCGCGGCCAGGAAGTCACCGACGGGGTCATCGACGGCCCGCACTCGGTGGTCTGGGACGAGGCCGAGAACCGCCTGCACACGGCCAAGGCCCTCATGGCCTTGACGATGTAGCATGGATCACGACGGCAGCGGCGCCGCCCACGCGCGCGAGCAGTTGCCCCCGGTCGCGGCGAACCCGCGCTGGACGGGCTGCACGTGCGTGGTCTGCGGTCGCGACTACGACACCGGGTACGAGGGGTTCACCTGCGCCGATTGCGGCGTGGACGGCATCCTCGACGCGGTGTACGAACACGACAGCGGCGCGGCCGACCGTGTGCGCGCCGGCGCCGGCGCTGTTGCCCGCGGCCTGTGGCGGTTCGCGACGCTGCTGCCGGTCGAACCTTCGGCCATCCACGCCGCGTGGGCGGTCGGCGGCACGGCGCCGCTGTCCGCCCCGCGCCTGGCCGCCGACCTCGGCCTGTTCTCACTGGTCATCAAGGACGACACCAGCCTGCCCTCGGCCAGCCTCAAGGACCGCGCGGCGGCCGTCGCACTGGCCCGTGCGCACATGCTCGGACTGGATCACCTGGCCTGCGCCTCGACGGGTAACGCGGCGGCGAGCCTGGCCGTCCTGGCGTCGCGCGGCGGGTTCCGTTCCACCATCTACGTGCCGGCGGGGGCGCCGCGCGGCAAGCTGGCGCAGCTGCTGCTGCACGGCGCGCGGGTGATCCGCGTGGACGGCACGTACGACCAGGCCTTCGAGTTGTCGCTGGTCGAGATCGCGAAGAACAACTGGTACAGCCGCAACTGCGGGCACAATCCGTTGCTGGTCGAGGGCAAGAAGACGGCCGCGCTGGAACTGGCCTGGGACCTCTCGCGCGGCTTCACGACATCGGCCGACCTGCCCGACGTGGTGCTGGTGCCGGTGGGCGACGGCTGCATTGTCTCCTCGACGGCGAAGGCATTCCTGGAACTGAAGACCCTCGGCCTGGTCGATCGCGTGCCGCGCGTGATCGGCGTGCAGGCGGCCGGCGCCGCAGCGCTGGCCGCAGCCTGGGCCCGGGCCGGCGGCGGCCAGGCTTCGTTCACCGGCCCGCAGATCCGGGCCGCCGTCACGCCGGTCGAGGCTGCGACCATCGCCGACTCGATCAGCGTCGGCATCCCGCGCAACCGGGTGAAGGCCTGGCGCTACGTCGCGGCCACCGGCGGCGCCTTCCTGTCCGTGCCCGACGCCGCGATCATCGAGACGATCAAGGCCCTTGCCTCGCGCGGCGGCGTCTTTGCCGAACCATCGGGGGCCGCGGGCCTGGCCGGCGCGCTGGCCGCTCGCGAGGCCGGCCTCATCGGCCCGCGCGACCGCGTCGCAGCCCTGGTCACGGGACACGGGCTCAAGGACCCGGGCGCGGCGCTCGGAGCCTGCGTGATGCCGGAGCCGGTGCCGCCGCTGCGCTGATGGGTCCCACGACACGGCCGCCGCCCCGGCGGTCGTCGCAGTGCGCCACGCCTTGCCGCTCGGAGGGCACCGCCGATGTACAGCGCCCCCGACCTCCTCATGGCCACCCTGGCTGCCGTGGCGGCCGGCGCCATCAATGCGCTGGCCGGAGGCGGCACGCTGCTGACCTTCCCGGCGCTGGTGGCCCTCGGCGTGCCCCCCGTGGCGGCGAACGTCACCAATACCATCGCGCTCTGCCCCGGTTACGTCGGCGGCACGCTGGCTCAGCGCGCCGACCTGCGCGGGCAGCGTGCGCGCCTGTGGCGCCTGGTGCCGGCGGCGGCCGCCGGCGGCGTGCTCGGCGGCTGGCTCCTGCTGGCCACCGGCGAAAAGGTGTTCCGCGGGCTCATCCCCTGGCTCATCCTGGCCGCCTCACTGCTGCTGGCGGTGCAGGGCCCGGTGCGCGCCTGGTTGACGCGGCGCCTCGGGCAGGGCCGCCAATCGCGCCTGGAACAGGCGGCCTGGCTGCCGGTCGGCCTGGCGGCGGTCTACGGCGGCTATTTCGGCGCCGGGCTCAGCGTCATCGTGCTGGCGGCCCTGGGACTGACGACCAGTGATTCGCTGACGCGCCTGAACGCCCTCAAGCAGATGGTGGCCTTCACCGTGAACGTGGCTGCTGCGCTGTTCTTCATCTTCACCGGCCCGGTTGTCTGGCCGCTGGCCCTGGTCATGGCACTGGGCGCCCTGGCCGGCGGCGCGCTGGGCGGCCGCCTGGCGGGCCGGATGCAGCCGACGGTGCTGCGCTGGATCGTGGTCGGGCTGGGTGTCGCGGTGGCGTTGGCTTATTTCGTGCGTGGGTGACCGGCTGCGCACCCCCCTCGCGACGCGCACCGACGTTCATCCTGATGTCTTATCAACAAAATTTCTCACTATTCTAAAGAAAATCCGCTAACGGCCGACGGCTTCCACGCGTGCCCAGGCGCGTCAAGAACATGGTTTTCAAGATCAGAATGTACCTCGTATCCGGGACCGGGTGCGGCGTGCACGCCCCGCAGGGCGCTGCCGCGCCGGCGGCGAAGGGCAGACTATGGCAACGCAGCGCATGTTCTCGGTCATGATTCTCCTGCTCGGCTTCTCGACCTGCGCCGTACCGGCCTCGGCCGTGATCGTGCGGGAATCGCCGTTCGAGATCACGGGCTTCATGGATGTGCTCTTCTCGACCGACGAAGTCACCGCCGGCGAGCGCGACTTCCGCCTGGGCCAGGCTGAACTCGACTTCTTCGCCTGCACCTCGGACCACAGTTGCGCCTGCGTGGCCGTCGCCTACGACCCTGCCACCGGCGCCTTCGGGCTGGGCGCCGCGACGATCGAGTTCCTGATCGCGGGCAAGGGCTCCGACTGCCGGCACCACTACGAGAAATGGGAACGCTCGGGACTGGTCGTCGGCCAGTTCGACATCCCGTTCGGCATCGACTGGCTCACCTACCCGTCGGTCGACCGGCGCACGGTCACGGCGCCGGCTGCCGTCACTGCCACGCACGACGGCTGGAACGAACTGGGCGCCAGCTTCTTCGTCGAGGCGACGCGGTACACGGCGCGCGCGTGGGTCACCAACGGGTTCGACGCCATGCTGTGGGAAGACGAGGATGTGGACCACGTCCACCTGCCGACCGAATCGGCAGTGGGCGCGAGAGCCAGCGTGCTGCCGGCTGGCGGGCTCGAGATCGGCGTCTCGGCAGCGACGTTCTCGACCGTGGCCGACGACCAGGCGATGTCGCTGCTCGGCGCCGATGCGCAGGCAAAGCGCGGAGACTGGGCCCTGAAGGCCGAATATGTCAGCCACCGCCTGGACTTCGGTGCTGCGGGCGACTTCACGAACAACGGCTGGTATGCCCAAGCCACGCGCGACTTCACGGGCTGGTACCTGTTCGGGCGCTACGACAATGTCGACTTCGACAACGACGACAGCGACCAGGGCGGACTTGCCGATCTCGAGGCCGTCACATTCGGTCTGGGCCTGGCCGTGGCGGCGCCGGCCGAACTGCGCCTCGAGTACCGCGCAGCCCTCGACGACGACAGCGGGAAAGACCGGTTGCAGGCGCAGCTGGTAGCCGGCTTCTGACCCTACGCGCGCTGGGCGAAATCCCAGACCGAACTGTCGGGGCCGTCCATGACCGTCAGGCCGAGGGCGGCCATTTCGTCGCGGATGGCATCGGCCCTCGCCCAGTCCTTCGCCGCACGCGCCTCGCGCCGCGCCACCAGCAGCGCATCCACCATCGCCAGGTCGAGGCCGGCCTTGGCGGCCCGCAGGTCGCGCCGGCTGCGCAGCCACTGCCCCGGCTCGGCGCCGAAGCAGCCGAGGATCGCGGAGACCTGTTCCATGTCGGCCAGGAACGCCGCCAGGGCCTGCAGCCGCGCCGCCTTGTCCACGCCCTTGGTCGTCGACAGCAGCGTGTTGACCTCGGCCAGGGGACGACTCAGGGTGCCCAGCGCGCCGCCGGTGTTGAAGTCGTTGCGCATGTGCTCGCAGAACGCCTGCAGCAGCGGACCCGGCCCGGCCGGCAGCGCCGGCGCGGCGGCGCCCGCCTCGCGCAGCACTCGGCGCGCCCCGTCCAGCGTCGCATAGACATAGGCCAGGCGTTCGTCCGCCTCCTCCAGGCCCGTGAAGCGCACACGAGCACGCAGGGCCTCCCGGCCCGGCTCGGTGCCGCAGGCAGCGCACTTGCCCTGATCCTGTGCGTCACGGTCCAGTTCAACGCCGCAATCCGGGCAGTCCACGCGAACATCGAAGTTCAGGCCGCTGCGGTAATGCACTGTCAGCAGGAAATATCGCACCGTCTCGGCATTATGCAGCGCCAGCACTTCGCGCGTGGTGAAGAAGTTGCCCAGGCTCTTGGACATCTTCTCGCCCGCGAAGTCGATGAAGCCGTTGTGCAGCCAGTACTGCGCGAACGTGCCGGGGCCGAACGCGCCCTGGCTCTGTGCGATCTCGTTCTCGTGGTGCGGGAAGATCAGGTCGCGCCCGCCGAAATGGAGGTCGAACGTCTCGCCCAGGTGCGCGCCGCACATCGCCGAGCATTCGATATGCCAGCCCGGCCGGCCCGCGCCCCAGGGACTGTCCCAGGCCGGCTCGCCCGGCTTGGCCGCCTTCCACAGCGCGAAGTCGAGCGGTGATTCCTTGCGCGCGTCCACCTCGACGCGGCTGCCGGCGCCTTCGAGCAGCTCCTCGGGCTTGCGCTTGCCGAGCTTGCCGTAGTCGGCGAACGCGGCCACGCGGTAGTAGACGTCGCCCTCGGCCGCGTAGGCGAGGCCGCGCTCCACCAGTCGCGTGATCAGCGCGATGATCGGCTCGAGGTGGCTGCTGACACGCGGCTCCACATCGGGTTCGAGCATGCCGAGGGCGGCCATGTCGCTGTGGTACGCATCCGCGTAGCGATCGGCGACATCCATCGCCGGAATGTTTTCGGCCTGGGCGAGCGCAATGATCTTGTCGTCGATGTCGGTTATGTTGCGCACATATTTCACCTGGAGCCCCTGCTGGCGCAGGAAGCGCACCACGACGTCCGGCACCAGCGCCGCCCGCGCGTTGCCGACATGGCACAACCCGTACACCGTGGGGCCGCAGCAGTAGATGCCGCAGCTGCCGGGCTCGCGCAGGACCAGCTCCCGCTTGGTGCCCGTGAAGGTGTCGTGGACATGGATCGGCTGCGGCAGTCCCTGGCTCATCGCTGCTCCCGGCGGCTTCCCCGTGCGGGGCCGCCCTGTCGGTGGTGGAAAGTGGTCGCAACATGATAGGCGGCGGGCGGCCGGCGGACCAGCCCGGAAGCCGGACGCGCGCGACAATGGCCCTGCCCCCACATGCCCGGCACTTGCGGACCCGGCCCGGTGGCCCCATCATCGTCCGGTCGAGGGTACGCGCCGGAATCGACCGGCGCGACCGGAACCGAACCGGAGACCGGCATGAGCAACGACGACGACTCCAGGCCCGATCACGAAGAAGCGCCCGCCGCCGCCCCCCTGTGGCCCGCACGGGCGCCGCGGCAGCGCCGCCCCCTCCTGCGTCCGCTGTTGCTCGCCGTCGCGGTGGTCCTGGTCGCCGCCGCGGCCGGAATGTGGTGGTACGTCGGCCGCGGGCCGGCCTCGTTCACCGACCTGGCCGACTGCGAGCCGTTGCCCTTCACCGAAGTCGACATGCGCGGTGCCGGCAGCCCGGCGCTGGCGACCATCTTCAGCCTCGGCATGTCGCACTATGCCGACGGTGACTGGCCCGCCGCCGTCGAGCAGCTCGCGCGCGCCGAGCGCATGCTGACTGCCGACCCGAACGGCGGCCCGCCCAACCAGCCGCTTTTCCTGCCCTTCCTCCGCATGTACCTGGGTGTGTCCCTGCTGCAGGCAGGCCGGACGGACGAGGCGTTGCCTGTCTTCGACGCCCTGGCCCGGCCCGAGATCGCCTTGCCGCTGCGCGAGCGGGGCCTGTGGTACGGCGCGCAGTGCCGCCTGCTGTCGGGTGATGGCGCCGGCGCCCTGCGCCAGCTCGACGAGCTCGGGGGCAGCCCGGTCTACGCGCAACTGGCTCGCGACATGGCCGCGCGCGTGCGCGAACGCCTCGGCAGCTGACGCGTCCCGGAAACACGAAAGGGCCGGCAGCAGCCGACCCCTCCAACGTGATCGCTCAGCAACGCCTCAGTCTGCCCGGCCACCGAACAGGTCGAGCAGCTTCTGCGCCGCCGCCGTCGCCGGCATCCTTCCCGCGACCACTTCCGCCTCCAGCTGGGCCTGCCGTTCGGCCACGCCAGGTTGCGCGCGGAACCGCTCCTCGAGTCCCTCGCGCACCAGGTCGCGCACCCAGGCACGCTCCTGCTCGCCGCGCCGATGCTGCCAGGCGCCGCTGGCGCCGGCATGCCGTTCGAAGGCCTCCACCACCGACCACAGCCCGGCCAGCCCGTCGCCGTTCAGCGCCGAGCAGGTGTGCGCGCGCGTCTGCCAGCCTTCGGTGGCCGGCTGCAGGTAGGGCAACACGCCGGCAAAGCCGGCGCGGCACAGTTCGGCCGCAGCCTGGCCGGGCCCGTCGGCCTTGTTGACGGCGATGGCATCGGCCAGCTCGATCACGCCGCGCTTGAAACCCTGCAGTTCGTCGCCGGCGCCTGCCAGCAGCACCAGCAGGAAGAAGTCGACCATCGAGCGCACCTGCGCCTCGCTCTGTCCCACGCCGACGGTCTCTACGATGATCACGTCATAGCCCGCGGCCTCGAACAGCACGATGGTCTCTCGCGTCTTGCGCGCCACGCCGCCGAGCGCGCCTCCCGAAGGCGAGGGCCGGATGAAAGCGCGTTCGTCGACCGCGAGCTTCTCCATGCGCGTCTTGTCGCCGAGGATGCTGCCGCCGGTCAGGCTCGACGAGGGGTCGATCGCCGTGACGGCGACGCGTCGACCACGGGCCGTCAGCAGCGTACCGAGCGCCTCGATCAGCGTGCTCTTGCCCGCACCCGGCACGCCGGTGATGCCCACGCGCACCGAATGACCGCGACGCGGCAGCAACTCGGTCAGGACCGCCTGCGCCAGCGCCTGGTGCGCGGGAGCATTGGATTCCACCAGCGTGATGGCGCGAGCGAGCACGGCGCGGTCGCCGCCGACCACGCCGTCCACGTACTGCCGGGCCGTCAGGTCCGCGCGCTTCATCCTAGGCATACCCCAGTCGCCGGCTCATCTCGGCCAGCAGGTTCTTCGCCGCGTCGGGAATGACGGTGCCGGGCCCGAAGATCGCCGCGGCGCCGTTCGCTCGCAGGAATTCGTAGTCCTGCTGCGGGATGACGCCGCCGCAGACGACCAGGATATCGCCGCGACCAAGCTGCTTCAACTCGTTCACCAGCTGCGGGAGCAGCGTCTTGTGCCCTCCGGCCAGGCTGCTCAGCCCGACGATGTGCACGTCGTTCTCCACGGCCTGGCGCGCCGTCTCGGACGGCGTCTGGAACAGCGGGCCCACGTCGACATCGAATCCCAGGTCGGCGAACGCCGTCGCCACCACTTTCGCGCCGCGGTCGTGCCCGTCCTGGCCCATCTTGGCCACCAGCAGGCGCGGCCGCCGACCTTCGTGCGCGGCGAACGCATCGACCAGCTGCCTGACTTCGCTCACGGTGTCGATGCCGTCCTCCCTCCGGAACGATGCGGCGTAGACGCCGCTGATGGTCCGCACCTCGGCCTGGTGACGACCGGCCACGTTCTCCAGGGCCGAGGAGATCTCGCCCAGGCTCGCACGCAGGCGCGCAGCTTCGACGGCGAGCTCCAGCAGGTTGCCGGTGCCGTCACGCGCGGCCGTTTCGAGTGCGGCCAGCGCCGACGCGACCGCCTTCCCGTCGCGCCTGCTGCGCATCTCGGCCAGCCGGGCCACCTGTCCGCGGCGCACGGCCGTGTTGTCCACCTCGAGGATCTCCAGGGGTTCCTCGCGCGTCAAGCGCCAGCGGTTGACGCCGACGATCACGTCCTGCCCCGAGTCGAGCCGCGCCTGCCGCCGGGCAGCCGCCTCCTCGATACGCAGCTTCGGCAGCCCGCGCTCGATGGCCGCCGCCATGCCGCCGTGGCTCTCCACTTCCTGGATGTGGGCCCAGGCCTTCTCCAGCAGCGCCCCGGTCAGGCTTTCAAGATACCAGGAACCGCCCCAGGGGTCGACATTGCGGCAGATACCCGTCTCGGTCTGCAGGTAGAGCTGCGTGTTGCGGGCGATACGGGCCGAGAAGTCGGTCGGCAGGGCGATCGCCTCGTCCAGCGCATTGGTATGCAGCGACTGCGTGCCGCCGAGGACCGCGGCCATCGCCTCCACGCAGGTGCGCGCCACGTTGTTGAACGGGTCCTGTTCCGCCAGCGACCAGCCCGAGGTCTGCGAATGGGTCCGCAGCATCAACGAGCGCTCGTCCTTCGGGTCGAACGCCTTGATGAGCTTGGCCCACAGCGCGCGGCCGGCCCGCAGCTTGGCGATCTCCATGAAGTAGTTGACGCCCTCGCCCCAGAAGAACGAAAGGCGCGGCGCGAACTGGTCGATGCCCAGCCCGGTCTTCAGTCCGGTACGCACGTACTCCAGGCCGTCGGCCAGCGTGTAGGCCAGTTCGAGGTCGGCGGTGGCGCCCGCTTCGTGCATGTGATAGCCGCTGATCGAGATGCTGTTGAACTTCGGCATGTGCTTCGCCGTGTAGCCGAAGATGTCCGCGATGATCCGCATGCTGAACGCCGGCGGATAGATGTACGTGTTGCGGACCATGTACTCCTTGAGGATGTCGTTCTGGATCGTGCCGGCCATCTGCGCCGGCGAGGCGCCCTGCTCCAGGCCCGCCACGATGTAGAACGCCATGATCGGCAAAACGGCGCCGTTCATCGTCATCGACACGGACATGCGGTCCAGGGGGATGCCGTCGAAGAGGATCTTCATGTCCTCGACCGAGTCGATGGCCACGCCGGCCTTGCCCACATCGCCCTCCACCCGCGGGTGGTCGCTGTCGTAGCCGCGGTGCGTGGCCAGGTCGAAGGCCACCGAGAGGCCCATCTGGCCGGCGGCAAGGTTGCGCCGGTAGAACGCGTTGCTCTCCTCGGCGGTCGAGAAGCCCGCGTACTGGCGCACCGTCCACGGACGCGTCACGTACATCGTGGCATACGGCCCGCGCAGGAACGGCGGCAGCCCGGGCAGGTAGTCGAGGTGGTCGCAACCGGCCGTATCCGCCGCGGTGTAGGCCGTGTGCACCGGGATCTGCTCGTGCGTGGTCCAGGCCGGCGGCGCGGCCGGGAACGGCCCCGCATCGGGTCCGGGCCGGCGGCAGGGCAGGGTGCTGAAATCGGGCAGGCGGCTCATGCCTCACCTCCGAGGGCGTCGATGACGCCGTTCAGTTCGGCCACGAGGTCGCTGCCGAGGTACAGGTAGCGATCGACGCCGGCGCGCGACAGCGACTCGGTGGAAGCCGAAGGCCGGCCTGCCGCCATCAGCAGCGGCGGGTGCGGCAGCTTCGCCAGCAATGCAGCGACCTCGGCACCCAGTTCGGGATAGGTCTCGTCAAGGCCGACCAGCATCACGAGCGCGGCCCCGGCAGCGCGGGCCTCGGCCACCGCCGCGGCCGCTTCCTGATGGAAGGCGCCGACGCTCACCTCGAAGCCGCCGACAACCAGGTTGCCGCGCGCGAAGTCGAGGCGCGGGCCGGTGCGGCCGGCGTCGCCCAGGCACAGGCAGTGCGCGCGGGCCAGTCGCGGATCGCGCGCCGCCAGGCGCGCCGTGCGGGAAACCAGTTGTTCGAACGGCTGGGCATCGCGATGTGCACCCAGCGATGCCCAAGGAGCCCGCGCACCTCCCGCGGGATCGCCACCGAGCGCCATCGTCAACAACGACAGGGTGGCGCCGCGGCCCGCAGCACCGCCCAGGTCGGCGAACTGGACCACGGCGTCGCCGCGCGGGTCCACCGGGCCGATTCCGGCAGTGGCGATTTCCGCCGCGTCCCGACGCTCGGCATGCCAGCTGTCGCCGGCGCTGTCGCTTGCGACAGATTCCAACGCGACCCGCGCCGCGCAGAAGCGGTTCACGCCCACGCGCGAGTCCTGCGCACGGGCCAGGCGCGCCGTACGTCGCTTCGCCGCCTCGTCGACCAGCCCATGCACCAGGCCCGAGGCCAGCGCGGCGCGCAGGCCGCCGGCCGCCTCCACCTTCTGCAGCACGGCCCAGGCGCCTTCGCCCACTTCACGCGTCAGCGTCTCCACGTACCAGGAGCCCCCGGCCGGGTCGGTCACGGCGCCGAAGCGGCATTCGTGGCCGAGGATGAGTTGCAGGTTGCGCGAAAGGCGCCGCCCGGCGACGCCGGGCGCCGGCAGGAGCGAGTCCCACGGCGCCACGTGGAGGCTGTCGGCGCCCCCGCAGACGGCAGCCATGGCCGCAGTCGAACCGCGCAGCAGGTTGGAGTGCGCATCGAGCTTCGCGAGCATGCGTTCACCGGTGCGCGCGTGGACCCAGGCCGCGACCTCGCGTGTAGGCGCCACGCCGCAGGCAGCCAGCACATCGGACCACAGCACGCGCAGCGCGCGCAGGCGCGCGATCTCCAGGAAGAAGTCGGTATCCAGGCTGAGGTGGAACGCGAACCGCGGCGCGCACACGGCGGGATCGAGCCCGCGCGCTTCCATCTCGCGCAGGGTCCCGACGGCGCCGGCGAGCAGCAGGCCCAGTGAGAGCACACCGTCGGCGCCTGCCTCGTGCCAGGGCGCATCGGTGGCGGCCAGCGTGCGCAGCGCTGGCGCCTGGGTGGCAGCCCATGAAGTGAGCACGGCGGCATGGTCGAACATCACCTCGACCGACAGCGCGGGCGCCGGCCCGCCCGAGGCGACGGCTACCGGGTCACAGCCCCAGGCACCGACCAGGTCGCGCACCGGACATTCCCGCTCCCGGGCAATGGTCGCCAGCATGGTCGCCACGGGAAGCGTGGAAGCGCCCGCCTGCAGCAGCAGGGGCCACGCCGCGAGATCGACCGAGGCCAGGGCACGGCGCAGGTCGCCCAGTCCCGCGATCGCGGTGCCGCCCTGACCCACCTGGGCCGGCGGAGCCGTGACCGCGTCCAGGCCGCGGCGGCCGGCAACGTCGAGCTTCAGGTTGATCGCCGACTGGCCGCGCTCGAGGTCGTGCAGCAGCGCCAGGTTGAAGGCGCCCGGATCGGCCGCGGGCAGTTCCTGCGCCACGAGCCAGGGCACGGGCCCGGCCACCGCATTGCGCACGCCGCGCAGGAACGGCGCCTGACCCGGCAGTGAAGCGCCCCACACGCCGTCGGCCAGGTCGGCCGCCGTGTGCAACGGCTGCAGGCGCAGGCCTTCGGCCAGCGTGGTGATCATCGCCTTTTCGAAGGGTGCGCCCTTCAGCAGGCGGTCCACTTCGCGGCGCCAGGCGTCGGTTTCGACGGGGGGAAAATCGTCCCGCAGCAGGCTGGATGGCCGCGGGCTGGTATCATCGGCAGTGCTCATGTCACACGCCCCAGGGCTGGGCCGGCGAGGCCGGCCGGTTGGGCGGTAAGATAGTGCGCGGGAGACGATTGCAGTAGGACAATCACGCCAGGTCCGTCCTGCGGGACGGATGTGCTCCGGAATACCGGCTGGAAATGGCCGGGCTAGCGCGCCCCGTCCAGCGCAACCTGCACCGAACCGCCGACGGGTGAACCCGCCGACACGACACTGTGCAGTTCCAGTCGCCGATCGCCACCCCCGACGCGCGGTTCCAGAGCGTCGATGACGTCGCGGCCGAGTGCTTCGGCTTCATCGGCCGTGGGCGCCGTCACCGTCACCACCAGCGGGCGCGAGGGGTCCGAGCCCAGGTTGATCACCGTTGCGGTCTCGATCAGCAGCGGCGAGATGCCGCCGTCGCCGAACGACTCGAGCCATTGCGCCGCCGAGAACAGGAGACACGGCCCGCTGCCGTCTCGACGCGATACGCGGGCAACCGGAAACTCTCGCCGACAAAGCGTCGCGTGTTGCCGGCCTTGTCGCGCGCGGTCAGCACGTGCGCATAGGACTGGCCGCAGGGAGCAGGCGAGCCGTCGTCACGAATGCCGTCCCACGGCAGTTCTCTCGGCGGCGACCCTTCGCCGTCACGAGAACTCACCACCACCCCGTTTGCATCGACGATCTCGAGGCGCCAGCTGGACACGCCCTTCACCTCTGGCTTCAGGCGCGCCAGTGAGCCGACGGTGTAGGCCGACAGCCATGGCCGCGGAGTACGCGCGGCGCGCTCGGTGGACGAGGACCCCAACAGCGGCTGGGCCAGGTCGGGTGGCGTGCGATCGAGGATGGCGATGGTCGGCTCGCATTCGAGACCCGGCGCCGCGAGCGGATCGAGGTCGAGCTTCAGCGCCGGCCGTTCGAAGCGGATGCGGACCTGGCTGGTGCCCTCGACCGTGAGGCTGCCGAGCGAACCGCCGCCCTGCGAAGGCAACGCCAGGGCGCCATCCGACGCAGGCGGCGTCGCCATGGCCGGCGACTCCGGCTTTGCTGCGGCCACGCCGGCCAGCGACGGCATCAGCATCAGTACCAGCACCAGGGCCGGTGCCGTCGCACCCATGCGCGCGCCCACGCGGAACTCACGGGCCGAAACTGCTGTTCTCATTGGTTCCCCCGGCCGGTTCCGCATCAGCCGCGCAGGCGGAAGCGGAAGGTGATCGTGCCCCATTGCCCGGCGGCGTCGCCGCCGGCCAGCGACGCGAAGCGCCACTGCCGCAGCGCCGCCACGGCGCGGTCGTCGAAATCGCGAAAGCCACCGGTCTTGTCGATGCGCACGTCCTCGCGCACGCGACCATCGGGCAACACCGTGAACTGCAGCGTCACCGCAGCCTCGACCGCCTGCCGCCGCGCCCAGTCCGGGTACGCCGGCATGACCGAGGCGACCACCGGGCGGTCCGCAGCCGGACCCTCGATGAGGATGTCGCCGGCCGACCCGCCCCCGCGCACCGCCGCCGCGGCGCGCGTTGCCGAAGCCGTGCCCGATCCACTCGCCTCGCCATCGATGTCACCGCGCCCGATACCAGCACCGGCCACCGCGGCCGCCAGCGACCCGCTCCCGCCGGCCACCGCCGGACCGCGGTTGAGCGCCAGGGCCGCACCGCCGCCTTCCGGGCCGCGCGCCAGGGCCACGGGGCGGCCGGTCGCGGCAACGGGCATCATCGACGCGCCTGCCACCCGCGTCAGGTCCGAGCCGCCCGCCGGCGCGCCGGCCAGAAGTTGTCGCGCCGCAGCCGATGCCGGCAGCGGCGCCGTCGCCTGCGCCACGGCGCCACGCGTTGCGGCCAGTGCAGCCAGCTGCGCCTGTCGCTTCTGTGTCGCTGCGCGCTCGCGCGCGGCGGTCTCCGCCACAGCGGGATCCGGGCGCGGACGCACTGCCACGCGCGGCTTGGGCAGTTCCCTGGCCGACTCTGCGGGCTCCGCCGGGCGAACCTCGCGCGGCGTCACGGCAACCGGCGCCGGCTCCGGAACCTCCACCGGCTCGAGCCAGGTCACCTCGATGATGCGCGGCAGGTCGGGGTGCGCCTCGTCCGCCAGCAGCAGGCCCAGCGCCAGCAGGGCATGCACGCCCACGCTTATCGCCAGCGCCCGGTGGAAGCGGGCGCGCATGGCCAGGAAGTCGTCGTGCAATGTCAATGCCGTCATGGCCGACCGTCCGTGATCTGGCTGGTTGCGATGCCGAGGTTGCGGGCCCCGCCTTCGCGCGCGGCCTCGAGCAGGCCGACGGACGGCCGCATGCGGCAGCGATGCATCGGCCCGCACGACCACCAACCGGTCCTTGTCACGCCTCGCGGCCAGCCTTTCGCGCAGCCGCGGCGCAACCTCGTCGATTCCGCCGAGCTCCGCCTCGTCGATCGCCAGCCGACCGTCCTTCGCCAGCGTGAGGCTGATGAAATCGGGGCGCTCGGTGTCGCGCGCGTGCGCCGCCGGCAGGTCGACCGGCAGGTCCGACATCGACATCATGGGCGCCGTCACCAGCAGGATGATCACGAGCACCAGCGCCACGTCGATGATGGGCGTCACGTTGATCTTCACCATGGGGGGCGCTGTCGGTGCCTGCCTGAGCCTCATGTCACCTCTCCGCCACGTTGATGATCGCCGCGCCGTTCAGCTTGGCGATGTCGAGCACGCGCACGAAGGCGCCGTGGCTCACGCGATCCCCGCAGGAGACCGCCACCTCGCGCCGCGAACCCGGGCCAAGCAGCGGCCGCAGGGCGCCGGCCAGTTGCGCCACCGCCACGGCGCGGCCGTTGACCTCGACGCGGTCCTCGCCCGTGATGGCCAGTTCCACGCGGTCCGGCAGGTCCTCCGCCACGGCCGGCTGCGCCAGCGACGAACCCTTGCGCACGCCGAAGCTCGACTCGAAGGCGAGCGGCGTGGCCAGCAGCAGGATCACGACCAGCACCAGCGACACGTCGATCAGCGGCGTGGTGTAGATCTCGGCCAGCGGACCCTCGTCCAGCTGGTCGTTGCGGCGGCGCAGGTTCATCACCTAGACCGCCGCCACGGGTTCACGGGCCACGCGGCGGCCGGCGCGCGCCACCGGCGCCGGTTCCATCACCGGCGCCGGCACGCTCAGGCCGACGGCCTCGCGCGCCGCCACGCAGAGCAGGCGCGTGTGGTTCTCGGCCACCGAAAGCATGGTGGCCAGGCGCCGGTTCAGGTGGTTGTAGAGCATCACCGAGGGCACCGCGATGACCAGGCCCGCCGCCGTGGTCACCAGCGCCTCGGCCACGCCCCCGGCCACGATGGCCGGCGCGGCCGAACCGGCGGCGCTCATCGCCTGGAAGGCGCGCATGATGCCCCAGACCGTGCCCAGCAGGCCGATCAGCGGCGTGATGGCGGCCATGGTGCCGAGCAGGCCCGTGTTGCGCTCGAGCAGCAGCTTCTGCTGGTTGAGCATCACGTGCATGATCTCCTCCGCCTCGCCGGGCGCGCGCTGGAAGCCGTGCAGCGTGTTCGTGGCCACCGGTCCCAGCGGATGCGCCAGGTCCTGGAAATGGTTGATCGCCTCCTCGAAGCGGCCGCCCTGGATGGCATTCATCGCCTTGCGCATGGTCGCGTCGGGATTGCCGCCGCGCTTGCGGTAATAGCTGATGCGCTCCAGTGCGAATCCCAGCGTCACGATGCTGCAGAGCAGCAGCACGATCAGGATCGGGCTCTGCGCCAGCGCGCTGCCCCAGTCGAAGTCGACGAACATCCCTGCTCCTCGTGTTGTGGACGGCCCCGGCCCGCCCGTGCTA
Organism: bacterium; assembly: GCA_016703265.1. NCBI lineage: Bacteria > bacterium. Next base: position 319,730 of record JADJCK010000007.1, on the reverse strand, counting down.
GCGGATCACCGCCGCGATCTGCGAGGCGCGGTCCGACGCCGCGGCCACCAGTTGCGGATCGGTAGCGTTCCTCATCAGGTCCTTGTAGGCCGCCAACGCGGCCTTGAGATCACCGTTGTCCTCGCTGAGCACGGCGCCACGGGCCAGTGCCGACAGCCGGAAGGCGTTGTCAGGATCCGGACAGGCAGCCGCCTGCCGGTAGGCCGCCAGCGCGCCGGCCTTGTCGGCCAGCTTCTCGCGACAGGCGCCCAGTCGGTACTGCACCTCGGTGCGCAGCGGCTCCTCCGCGGCAGCCGCGGCCGCGATCGTCAGTTCGGCCGCCGCCTGCGGCAGCCTTCCCGCCTGCTCATGCAGGTCGCCGAGCTGGAAGGCGACGGCCGCCGCCCGCTCGTCGCCGGCGAAGCGCTCGCGGTACTCCTGCAGTCGCAGCGCAGCCTGGGCCGGCTGGCCGTCGAGCCTCTGGCACAGGGCCAGGTTGTAGAGCGCGGCCTTCTCCATGTCGCCGCCGGGCGCCGCGGAGACCACTTCGCCGAAGCCCTTCGCCGCCGCGCGATAGTCGGCGGCCTCGAAGCGGTTCATGCCCAGCCGGAACCGCGCCGAGGTCTTCAGTTCGCTCTGCCCGAAGAAACCCAGGAACTGCTCGTAGGCCTGGCGTGCCGACTCGCCGCGACCGGCCTCGGCATACGACTCGGCCATCAGGTACTGGGCGCGATCGGCCGCCGAATAGCCCGGCCACCGGCTGACCACGCGACGGAACTCGTCGGCCGCCTTCTCGAACTGCCTGTTCTCGTAGAGCCGGCTGGCGATGCGGAACTGGGCGTCGGCCGCGAACGGACTGTCGGGATGGTGCTCGACCAGGTCGGACAACTGCTCGACGCCGTCGGCTGCCTGCCCCAGTCGGTACAGGGCCTGCTCGATGCCGCGCTCGGCATCCGCCCGCAGCGGCGAGTCCGGGTGCTTCTCGATGACCGTTCCGTAGCCGGTGATGGCGTCCTGGTCGCGATCCGCGTTGTAGTCGCATTGCGCCAGGCGCAACCGGCCAAGTGCCGAGCCGTCGCCGGCGGCGAAGTGATCGAGCAGGCCGCGGTAGCAACGCCGGGCATCGTCGAAGCGCTCGGCCTGGAAGTACAGGTCGCCCGCGCGCACCCAGGCCTGCTCGGCCAGCGCACTGCCGGGGTCGAGCGCCACCGCCGCCTCCCAGCGGTCTGCCGCATCGCCGGCGCGGTCGAGCCTCAGGTAGCACAGCCCGGCCTGGTACAACACGAGCTGCCGGTCGGTGTGCTGCGGATTGCGCCGCAGGAATTCCTCGTAGACCGGCAGCGCCTCGCCGTGCCGGCCCTGGTTGAACCGCACATGCGCGATGTTGAGCAGCGCCTGGTTGAACAGCTCGCGGTCACCGCCGCCGGTATCCCGCGCCAGCACGCCTTCACTGGCGGCAACGGCGCGCTCCTGGTCGCCTTCCTGCGCATAGGTCCAGGCGAGCAGCTGGCCGGCGGCCGGCAGCGCCGTATGGTCGGGGAACTCGGACTGCAGGCGTTCGAGACTGACGCGCGCTTCCGCGTACAGGCCCTGCGCGGCCTGCGCGTCGGCGTCGATCAGCAGCGCCCACGCGCGCCACGGCGAGTTGCCCGGCGGCAGGCGATGCAGGAGGGCATGGGCCGCGCCGCTGAGCCGGCCCTGGTCGCCCGTCCGTTGCCACGACACCTGCAGCATGCACAGCGCCGCATCGACCAGTTCACGGTGCGAAGGCTGGGCAAAGACGATGGTGCCGTCGCCGTCGCTGCGTTGCGCATAGCGATCGAGCACGAGCTGGAAATGCGTTGCCGCCTCTGCAGGCCGGTTCGCCTGGAGCAGGCCGCAGCCGGCCAGGTAGGCTGCCGCCGGCGCCTGCGGCGACAACGGATGCCCGGTAACGACGGCCAGGCAGGCTGCAGTCGCGTCGTCCACCTGCCCGAGCGCGGCGTAGCTGCGTGCGATGCGGTACTGGGCGCTCGCCGCGACATCGCGATCGAAGTAGGTGGCCAGCACCTCGTTCAACGCGACGATGGCGCCGGCATGCTGCCCGGTCGCCGCCAGCACGTCACCGAGCAGGAACTGCGCGCGCGCGGCCACCTCGGTGCCGCGCCGTTGCTGCGTCAGCCCGCGCAGCAGGGTGATCGAGGATTCCGAATCGCCGTCGAGGTGAAGGGCCACCGCACGACGAATCGTGGCTTCGGCGACGAGATCGCTGTCGGTCGCGCGCCCGGCCACCTCGGCGAAGTCCTCGGCCGCGCTGCGCCAGGCGCCGCCGGCCAGGAATGTGTTGGCCTTGGCGAACTGGGCCGCGTCACTCAACGGCGAGTGCGGGAAGCGAACCACGACCTGCCGGAAGGCCGCCGCCGCCGGCAGGGGGCGCCCCTGGGCCGCCTCGCAGAGGCCGGCCAGGTACAGTGCTGCCGCGTCATCCGGCGCCGGACCCAGCAGGGTCAGCGCATCCGCTGGCCGGCCCTGCAGGTAGTCGATCGTCGCCTGCGCGCGGCGCCAATGCTCATCGCCGCGCAGCCAGGGCTCGGCCTGCGCCAGCGCCGCCACGCCCGCGGCAGCCGCCGCCGTTTCACCATGGCGAAGCTGCAGCCAGGCCAGGCGCAGGGCAGCCTCGGAGGCCAGTCGTCCGTTGGGATGGTCCTGCCGCCAGTTCGTCCACGCCTGGCGCGCGCCCTCGTCGTCGCCGGCGTCCTCGGCCGCCTGTGCGGCCAGGAACGAGGCCGCCTCGCGCCAGTCGGCCCCGGGGCCACTGCCTGGCCCCTTGTTCTTCGACCCCTTGTCGGCGCCCTTGCGGAACCAGCGCGATGCCGCCTCGTGGTCACCGAGCAGGTCCGCCAGGCTGCCGCGCAGCAGAAGCGCAGCACCGGAGTCCAGTCCGTTCACGTCGTCGCCGCCGCCCAGCGACTCGGCCAGCAGGCGCGCGGGCGCCAGGTCGCCGCCGGCCGCAGCCTGCACTGCCAGTTCGTAGCGCAGGCCGGGCGTGATCGTCGATGTCGCCGCGGCCGGCGTCTCTCCCGCCCAGGCTGCCGTCGCCAGCGCGAAGGCGACAATCAGGCCGCCGGCAGTCGCGGACCTCAGTGCGGCCCGGGTCATGGCGCCACCTTGATCGCGCCACGCGGGCCGCCGCTGCTGATCTCCACCGTGCCCGGCCGCGCCTGCAGCGACGTGCCGCCGTTCTCGTTCACGGACAGGCGATAGGTGTAGGTTCCGTCCGGCAGCGGCCTGCCGGAGGTGTCCTTGCCGTCCCACGTGATGTCGGCCGGCGGCTGTCCCTGGCCGGCGTAGCTGCGCACCACCAGGCCCGAGGCGTCAACGATCTCCAGCTTCCACGCCGAAGCCTCGGCACGCGTGCGCGCCTTCAGTGCAAAGCGCGTCACCGGCTCGCTGCCGGTCGGCGAGAACACGGCCGGCGCGGCGTTGGCCTCGGCACTGAAGCCGCCGAAGCGCCAGGTCACGCCCACGCGGTGCACAAGGCCCAGGTCGTGGTCGCTCATCGCGTAGTCGAGCTGCAGGCCGCTCGGCAGGCTGTAGGAGAAGCCGGCGGCGAAGTTGTCGATGTCGTAGCCCAGGCTGAGTTCCAGGCCCTGCATCCGGAAGCGACCGCCGGCGTGCAGCTGCGGATCGGCGCCGTCGCGCTGCACGGCGTCGACGGCCAGCAGCCCGTTGCCCCCCACCACGGGCACGACGACGCCACCGCGCAGTTCGCGCAGGTAGGTCTCGTCGCGCATCCGCAGCGCAAGCGTAGGTCCGCCCAGGTTGAGCGCCGAGGCGCCCACCTGGATGCCGCCCGGCAGCCGGCCCAGGAGGCCGACGTCGAAGCCCACGCCCGAGGCGTTGAACTCGTCGAGCGACTGTCGCGCCAGCTTCACCTGCACGCCGGCCGCGAAGCGGTCGCTCAGTGGATGCGCCACCGCCAGCCCCATCGCGAGGTTGCCTTCCTCGAAGGTGCCCAGCACCTCGTCGGACAGGGCGCCGGTGCGCTCGAAGTCGCCCGAGCCCAGGCTCAGCAGGTTGAACGCCAGCGATGGCCGGCCGCTGGCCGGCAAGGCCACGCCGAAGCTGTTGACCGAGGCATCCTCGAACAACCGCGTCGTGTTGACCTGCACGGCTCCACGCTCGAACCAGGCCGCAGCCGCCGGGTTGACCAGGGCCGCCAGCGGTTCATCCGGCAGCGCCACCCTCGCGCCGCCGATGGCCGCCGAGCGCGCGGTGGCGAACCGGTTCAACCAGTCGCCGGGCAGGCCCTCGCCGCCGTCGGCAGCCAGGGCCGGGCCCGCGAGCGCCAGGGTGAACAGGAGCAGCGTCGCGCCCCGTCCGCCCGCAGATTTTTGTGCCATGTGCTTCATGTCTTCTCCCGGCCTACCGGACCACGCCGATTTTGCGGCGCATGACGTGTTCGGTGGCGCCGTTGCCCTGCGCATCGATGCGCAGCACGTAGCCGCCGCTGGCAACGGGGACCCCGTCGCCGTTGGTGCCGTCCCAGGTGAACTCGTAGCTGCCGTCGGTGCCGCCGGCTTCGCCGGGGGCAAGTCGGCGGTCGAGGACCAGCCCACCGCTGGTCGTGAAGATGCGCAGCCGCGTCTCGGACGCCGCGTCCAGCTTCCAGGCGATCGTCGTCGGGCCATCGCCCGGATGGAACGGGTTCGGATAGCTGGTCAGGTAGCCGGGCTCGGCCTCGGGGTTCACCTCGGCGGTGACGATCTCCCAGCCAGCGCTGAGAGCGCCGGTGCCGGCTGACACGGTGAACTCCTGTGCGAAGTCGGGCGCGACATACTGGGCCGTCGCCGAACCGGTCTCGCCGGTCGCCACGGAGACGGCCTTGCCCAGCCCGGGCGCCAGGGCGCCGCTGTCGCCGTGCGCCACGGCGAAGGTCACGCTCTGCTGCGGGATGCCGTTGCCCCAGGCGTCGGTTACCCGCGCGACAAGGTCGACGGTGCGACCGGGCCGCACCCAATGGGGTTCGCCTTCCAGGGTGATGACGGCCGGATCGCCCGGCATGACGCGCAGCGCGCCGGTCACTGCGGGCGTGGAACCCGCGTCATCGCCCAGGTGCAGGACAATGTCCTCTGCGAAGGTGTAGGAGAGATTGACGGTGCGCTGTCCCTGCAGCAGCTGGAACGTGGTCGTGCTGAGCACGCCGCGCCCCGGCGCCTGGTCCTGGGCCCCGCGCACGGTGACCGTCACCTGCGCGTTCAGTTCCTGGATCACGCTGCCGGCGTCATTCAGCGCGGCGACTTCCAGCGTGAACGGAGCGCCGGCCTGGATCGCTGCCTGCGCGATGGTCGCCACCAGGTGCAGCCCGCTCGAGATCGCGCGCACCTGCGTGCTGCTCGGGCCCATTGCCGGCTGTGTCAGGTTGCTCGCCGACAGCAGGTGGTAGCCGCCGGTGCCCAGGCGCACGTTGAACGTCGCCTGCCCCGCGTTCATGGCCAGCGGCCCGTCCACGACGGCCGCAGGGTCGCTGCAGTCCAGGCTCACCAGGTCGGAGACGCCCGGCAGCGGGTTGTACCAGGCGTCGGTCGCCAGGACGACGGCCGGGAAGCCGTAGGTGATCGACTGGTCGCCGGCGCTGCCGATGCGCCCGTCGGGCGCACCGGGCTGCGGCGACTGGCCGGGAAGGGTCAGCAGCAGCTTTTCGTACGGTCCGGCGATGATCTCCAGCGCGGCGCTGGTGTCATCGTCGAGATAAGGGGCCGTCAGCGCCGACGCGGTGATCGTCTGCGTGCCGGCCAGGTACGGGGTCACCGTGACCGCAGCCATGCCGTCGGCAAGGGCGGCGGGCACGACACCCAGCCGCGGGTCGGTGCCCGTGAGTTCGAGGGCGCCGTTGACGGTCGGCACCACGTTGAAGAAGTCGTCGATGGCGCGCACCGTCACCGTGAACGGTTCACCGGCGTCCTGCCACAGCGGGTCGCCGACCACGCCGGCCTCCGTGCCCGGCAGGGCCGACTCGCCCGGCAGCAGCACCTGCAGCCCGGTCCAGGCGGCGGGCGTCACGTCTATGGCCGCAGCCGGCCCCAGGTGCGGCGGCGTCGCGTAGTCCACGCAGGTCGCAACCACATCGTCGCCGGCGCCGAAGAACGTCAATTGCCCCGTCCACACGCCTTCGGTGAACGTGGCCGTCTCCGGCGAGATGGTGCCGGGCCCGGTCGTGGCGAAAAGGCGCGCGTTGCCGTTGAAGGTCGGGATGGTCGAGCCGCCGGCGTCGACCGCGCGGATCGTCACCGCGATCGGCTGCCCGGCCGTGATGCCGGACGGCAGTGTCGAGAACTGGAAGTGGCTTGCCGCTGCCGCGGTCACGGCGATTGGCGGGATCACCATCGACTGCACTGCCGGCTCGTCGATGTCGTAGGCGGTCAGTGTCTGCCCGCCGGTCGTGGCCAGCGCCACGGTGCCCTGCGCCGTGCCGCCGGCCAGCGTGAGCGTCAGCGGCGTGGTTGCCCAACTGTCGCTCGAGACCACGCGGACCTGATGGACCGAAGGCACCGGGTTCCAGTAGTCGTCGGTGGCCCGCACCGCCAGCGTGAAGGGCGCCGTGGCCGCCTGGCTCGCCGGCGCGCCGTCGTAGCCGGCTTCGCTGCCGGGCACCGCGACCATGCCGGGCACCAGCAACTGCAATCGCGCCAGCGGCCCCGGATGCACCACGAACGCGTCGCCGGTGCCACTGCGGCCGGGATCGCCCGGCAGGTGGGCGTGCACGCGCACGCTGCCGATCTGCGAGTTCGATTCGTCGGCGCGGAAGACCGTCAGGCTGCCGCTCCAGACGCCGCTGGCCAGCATGATCACGCCCGGCGACACGCGACCCAGCCCCTGGCTGGTCAACTGTTCGAGTTGCACCGGCCCGTGATAGCCGAGCACCACGTTGCCGCCGGCATCGATCGCCGTCAGCGACGTGACGAAGGCGGAGCCGGCCTGCCGCTCGTGCGCGGCGATATCCTGGAAGCGGAAGCCCGCCAGCGCAACAGCGGTGACGTTGGCCGACGAGCCCAGCGGGATCAGCAGGTTGGACTGGTCCTGCGCCGTGAAGCGCGACGAGCCCACCAACGGCAACTGCACCTCGAACGTGACCTGCCCGCCGATGAGCACCGACGGCGCCGGCAGCACGGCGTTGCCGGCCGTGCTCGTCAGCCGCACCACGTCGCTGGCCGAGCCGACCGTGTTCCAGTCGGCATCACAGGCGCGCACGACGACCGGGAATGGCACGCCCGTCACCTGGGCGTGCGGGGTGCCCGTCTTGCCGCCGGGCTGGCCGGGGGCCGCAGCCTCGCCCGGCAGCAGGACCTGCAACTGGACGAAAGGTCCGGCCAGCGCCGTCCCTGCCCAGAAAACTGTCAATACCGCCCCGAGACGAATCAGGGTCCCGAGGCCGGCCAGATGTCGCTGAAACCGCACGGCAGCGCTCCTTGGCTTGTTCCGGTCCGCAGTTAGGAGGTTTCACCCCCTGCTTCGGACAGCGCGGGTCCGGTGGCCGAAAGGCCCCGGCACGGGCGGGAATTACAAGTCGCGTGCCATTGAAATGGAGTCGCGTGGGGGCAGGTTCAGGGGAGCGGACGCAGGGCGCCGGTGACGAAGGCAGCCACGGCTTCGGCCCTCGCCTGCAGCCGGGTGTTGCGGCGCGACAGCACCCAGTCGGTGGCCATCTCGTCGAGAACGCCGAAGACGGCCTTGGCCATCAGCGTCGCCTCGAGGTCGGTGCGCCACAGGCCGGCCGCCTGCCCTTCGGCAATGATCGCGGCAATGGCCTGCAGGTAGGCCCCCACCTTCGCGCGCGAGAGCTGGTCCAGGAAGTGGAGGCTGTGCCGCAGCTCGACCTGCGTGATGATCGCCAGGTCGCGGTCCGAGCCGACCAGTTCGAGGTGCAGTTCAATGATGCGCCCGAGGCGGGCCGCCGGTTCGGTCAGGTCGGCCAGTTCGCGCGCGCCCTGCTCGACGAAGCGGTCCATCGCACGGTCGAACAGGGAGACGAGGATCTCTTCCTTGTTCCGGAAATAGAGGTAGATGGTGCCGTCGGCCACGCCAGCGCGCCGGGCGATCATCGCCACCGTGGTGCCGTGGTAGCCGTGGCTGGCGATCTCGACGACAGCCGCGTCGAGGATGGCTTCCTTCTTGCGACCGGTGGCCGGGCGGGGCATGGCGGCTGAACATCCATTCAGTTGCGGTCCCGTTCGGAAGCCGGGCCGCTTCCGGGAGTGCGCTGGGCCGCTGCACCTTAGCAGATCGTCCCCTGCAAGTAAATCAATTGCGGGGCGGCCGCGCCGTTGACACCGGAGTTTCCGACTGGTAAAGTCATCTTTGACTGAATAGTCATTCATTAATGGCCCTCGCGGCGGGCACCCCCGCCGGAAAGGCTGGACCATGCGCAGGCAGATCAGGACCGTCGCCGTGCTGGGCTCCGGCGTCATGGGCAGCGCCATCGCCGCCCACTTCGCCAACGCCGGCGTGCGCTCGCTCGTGCTCGACATCGCCCCCCGTGAGCTCAACGACGCCGAGAAGGCCGCCGGGCTGGCGCCCGACCACCCGAAGGTACGCGGTCGGCTGGCCGCCGAAGCCGTGGCTGCGATGGTCAAGAGCCGCCCCTCCCCGCTGTTCTCGGCCGAGCGTGCTTCCTTCATCACCACCGGCAACATCGAGGACGACCTGCCGAAGGTCCGCGAAGCCGACTGGATCATCGAGGTCGTGAAGGAAGACCTGCCCATCAAGCTCAAGGTGCTGGCCGCCGTGGCCCCGCACGTGCGCGACGACGCGCTGCTGACGAGCAACACCTCGGGCCTGTCGCTGGCGGCGATGAGCGCCGTCCTGCCGGCCGCACTGAAGCCGCGGTTCCTAGGCACGCACTTCTTCAATCCGCCGCGCTACATGAAGCTCTTCGAGGTGATCCCCACGAACGACACCGACCCGGCTGTACTCAACGACGTCTGCGCCTTCGCGCGCGACCGCCTGGGCAAGGGCGTCGTCATCGCGCGCGACACGCCGAACTTCATCGCCAACCGCGTCGGCGTGCACGCGATGATGGCCACCTTCGCCGTGATGCAGGAACTGGGACTGACGATCGAGGAAGTCGACGCGCTGAGCGGGCCGGCCATCGGCCGCCCCAAGACGGCCACCTTCCAGCTGGCCGACCTCGTCGGCCTGGACACGTTCCTGCACGTGGCCGACAACCTCTACCCGCTGGTGCCCGACGACGAGGCCCGCGAGACCTTCAAGGCCCCCGAGTTCGTGCGCCGCATGGTTGAACGCGGGTTGCTGGGCCGCAAGAGCGGCGGCGGCTTCTTCCGCATGCTGAAAGAGCCGCAGAAGAAGCTGCTGGCCCTCGACCTGCAGACGCTCGAGTACCGCGACCAGGTGAAGGCGAAGTTCCCCGAGATCGAGGCCGCGCGGCCCATCGAGGACCTGCCCGCCCGCCTGCGCCAGCTCGCCTTCGGCCAGGGCAAGGCCGGCCAGGCCATCTGGAAGATGCTCGCGGCCAGCTTCTCCTACAGCGCGATGCGCGTGGGCGAGATCTGCGACAGCGCTGCGCAGATCGACCAGGCCGTGTGCTGGGGCTTCAACTGGAAGCTGGGCCCGTTCGAGACCTGGGACGCCCTCGGCTTCCGCGCCGTCACCGAGCGGCTGCGCCAGGAAAAATATCCGCTCCCCGCATGGGTCGACGCGCTCTACGCCGCCGGCGCCGACGCACTGTACCGCGAGGTCGACGGCGTCCGCTGCAGTCCCACCTCCACGCCCGGCGGCTTCGCGCCGGTGCCGGGCGACGCGCGTGCGTTCGACTTCGAGATCCTGCGCCGCACCGGCCGCGAAGTGCGTCGCAATCCGGGCGCCAGCCTGCTCGACCTGGGCGACGGCGTCCTCTGCCTGGAATTCCACTCGAAGATGAACGCCATCGGCCAGGACCACCTCAACATGATCATGACCGCCTGCACCGAGGCGGAGAAGAACTGGCAGGCCCTGGTCGTGGCCAACCCCTCCGAGAACTTCTCGGCCGGCGCCAACCTGATGATGCTGATGATGGAGGCGGCCGAGGGCAACTGGGAGGACATCGACCTCATCGTGCGCGCGTTCCAGGCCGCGTGCGGCCGGCTCGAGCACTGCGGCGTACCGGTCGTGACGGCGCCGGCGGGCCTGGCCCTGGGCGGCGGCTGCGAGATCACGCTCGGCGGCAACGCCGTGCGCGCCGCGGCCGAGACGTACATCGGCCTGGTCGAGATGGGCGCCGGCGTGATCCCCGCCGGCGGCGGCTGCCTGCGCCTGTACCTGCGCAACCTGGCGCGCCTGACCGACCCGCGCGACCTGCAGCCCGCATTCCGGCGCACGTTCGAGACCATCGGCACCGCGAAGGTCGCCACCAGCGCCGACGAAGGCCGCGACCTCGGCTTCCTGCGCCCCGGCGACACCTGGTCGATGCACCGCGACCACGTGCCCGCCGACGCCAAGGAGATCGCGCTGGCCATGGCGCGGGGCGGCTTCGAGCCCCCGGTCGAGCGTACCGCCATCCCAGTCATGGGCACGGCGGGCATCGCCCTGGCCGAGTCGGTCCTCTACAACATGGAACAGGGCGGCTACGCCACCGCTCACGATCGCAAGCTCGGCATGGTGCTGGCGAACGTGCTCAGCGGCGGCGCCGTGCCGCCCGGATCGACCGTCACCGAGCAGGAGATGCTCACCCTGGAACGCGAGGGTTTCATGCGCCTGATCGGCGAGCCGAAGACGCTCGCCCGCATGGAGAGCCTCATGAAGTCCGGCAAACCGCTGCGGAACTAGGAGAGTGGAACCGATGCAGGAAGTCGTCGTCATCTCCGCGCGCCGCACCGCCGTGGGCCGCGCGCTCAAGGGAACGCTTCGCCACACGCGCCCGGACGACCTGGGCGCCGCCGTGGTCAGGCAGCTGATGGCCGAACACCCGGGACTGGACCCGGCGCGCATCGGCGACGTCATCATCGGCTGCGCCATGCCCGAGGCCGAGCAGGGCATGAACGTGGGCCGGAACATCGCGCTGATGGCCGGGCTGCCGGTCACGGTGCCCGGCATGACCATCAACCGGTTCTGCTCGTCGGGTCTGGAGACGGTCAACTACGCGGCGCTGAAGATCGCCTGCGGCCAGGCCGAGGCGGTGATCGCCGGCGGCGTCGAGACGATGACCATGGTGCCCATGGGCGGCCTGCGTTACCTGCCCAGCCCGGCCATGGCGCACGAGCATCCCGAGTACCTCACGAACATGGGCATCACCGCCGAGAACCTTGTGGTGCGTGACGGCATCACGCGCCAGGAGCAGGACACCTTCGCGTACGAGAGCCACCGCAAGGCGGTCGCGGCGATCGCGGCCGGCCGCTTCGAGGCCGAGATCGTGCCGGTCATGGCCGCCCTGCCGGGCCGCGATGCCAAGGGCCGGCCGGCGCAGAAGGATGTCGAATTCAAGGTGGATGAAGGCCCGCGCGCCGACACCACCGTCGAGGCGCTGGCGAAACTGAAGCCCGCCTTCAAGGTCGACGGCACCGTGACCGCCGGCAACTCCAGCCAGATGAGCGATGGCGCCGCAGCGGCGCTGCTCGGCACGCGCGCGTTCGCCGACTCGATCGGCGCCGTGCCGCTGGCGCGCTTCGTCGGCTATGCGGTGGCCGGTGTCGCTCCCGACTACATGGGCATCGGCCCGGTCGAGGCCGTGCCGCGCGCCCTGGCACAGGCCGGGCTGCGGCTCGAGCAGATGGACGTCATCGAGCTCAACGAGGCCTTCGCCGCGCAGAGCCTGGCGGTCTGCAAAGGCCTGGGCCTGCGGCCGGACGACCCGCGCCTGAACCCGAACGGCGGCGCCATCGCCCTGGGACATCCGCTGGGCTGCACGGGGGCCAAGCTGCTGGCCACCGCCCTGCACGAACTGAAGCGCCGCGGCGGCAGGTATGCCCTGGTGACCATGTGCATCGGCACGGGCATGGGCGCCGCCGGCATCTTCGAAGCGATCTGAGGCTGGTGATCACCCGCGCCGGTTCGCACCGGACGGACAAGGAGAGCACGACATGACGGTCAGGACCTACCCCACCGGCGGCGAGTTCATCCTGCGCGAGACCGCGCCGGCCGATTGCTTCACGCCCGAGGACTTCGACGAGACGCAGCGGATGTTCGCCGCCACGGTGTCCGACTTCGTCGAGCGCCACATCGCGCCCATCCGCGACGACTTCGAGATGAAGGGCAACACCATGCTCGGCCGCGACCTGCTGAAGGCGGCCGGCCCCATGGGCCTGCTCATGGCCGATGTGCCCGAGGCCTACGGCGGCCTGGGCTCGAACAAGGCCACGATCATGATCGTGCCGGAAGGTGTGGCCTGGGGCGGCAGCTTCGCCGTCACGCACGGCGCGCAGGCGGGCATCGGCACGCTGCCCATCGGCTATTACGGCACGCCGGCGCAGAAGGCCGAGTACCTGCCGCGCGTGGCCACCGGCGAACTGCTCAGCTGCTACGCGCTGACCGAGACCGGCAGCGGCTCCGACGCGCTGGCGGCGGCCACCACCGCCGTGCTGTCGCCCGACGGGCAGCATTACGTGCTGAACGGCGCCAAGCAGTTCATCACCAACGCCGCTTATGCCGATATCTGCATCCTCTTCGCCAAGATCGACGGCGAGAAGTTCACCTGCTTCATCGTCGACCTGAAGTCGCCCGGCGTGACCATCGGGCCCGAAGAGCACAAGATGGGCATCAAGGGCTCGAGCACGTGCGCCATCATCCTCGAGGACGTGAAGGTCCCCGTCGGCAACGTGCTGGGCACCATCGGCAAGGGCCATCACATCGCCTTCAACATCCTCGCCAACGTGGGCCGCTTCAAGCTGGGCGCCAGCACCCTGGGCGGCCTCAAGATGACGATGAAGCACTCCGGTGCCCTACACCAAGCAGAGGCACCAGTTCGGGCAGCCCTGAGCAGCTTCGGCCTGATCCGCCGCAAGATCGCCGACGTGATGGCGCACGGCTTCGTGGCCGAGTCGATGGTGTACCGCACCGCCGGCCTGATGGACGCCGCCATCGCCACGCTCGACAAGACGGCGCCCGACTACGAACTGCAGGCCGTCGGCACGGTCGAGGAGTTCTCGATCGAGTGCTCGATGATCAAGGTCTTCTCTTCCGAGGCGCTGGCCCATTCCACCGAGGAAGGCGTGCAGATGCTGGGCGGCTACGGCTACTGCAGCGAGTACCCGCTGGAGCGCTTCTACCGTGACGAGCGCATCAACCGCATCTTCGAGGGCACCAACGAGATCAACCGCATGCTCGTGCCGGGCATGATCATGAAGAAGGCGCTGAAGGGCGAACTGGCCTTCTTCGGTGCCGCCAAGGCTGTGGCCGACGAGCTGACCGGCATGCCGTCGTTCGTCGACCCGCACGAGCCGGGCTTTCTCGAGTCGGAGGCCCAGCAGGTCGCCGGCATGAAGAAGGTCATCCTGGCCACGCTGGGCCTGGCCGCCCAGAAGTTCGGGATGGGGCTCAAGGACCAGCAGGGCGTGCTGGCCGACATCGCCGACATCGCCATCGAGACCTTTGCCTGCGAAAGCGGCCTGCTGCGCGCGCAGAAGAAGGCCGCGCGCGACGGCCAGGATGCCGCCGAGCCGATGGCCGACATGGTGCGCCTGTACACGCACGACGCCATGGAGAAGGTCTCAACGCTGGCCCGCAACTTGCTTGGCGCCACCTGCGAGGGCGATGAACTGCGCGTGATGATGGCCGGCCTGCGGCGTTTGGCGAAGCACGAGGCGCTGAACCGGTCGAAGCTGCACGACCGCATCGCGCAGCGCGTGATCGACGCGGACGGATACACCGTCGGCTAGCGCCGCCGACGGCGCGGACTATTTCAACAGCACCATCTTGCGGGTCGGCCCGAGTTGGCGGCCGTCCTGCGTGAGGCGAACCACGTAGGTGCCGCTGGCGGCTTCGAGCCCGCTCTGGTCGAGTCCGTTCCAGACCACGACCGCCGGGCCGGCCGCCAGGTTGCCTGCGTCCAGCGTGCGGACGAGCACGCCGCGCAGGTCGTAGACAAGGACGGCCACCGCGCCGGCACGCTCGAGATTGAAGCTCACTTCGGTGCTCGGATTGAACGGGTTCGGCCGGTTGCGCAGATCCAGTCCCGCTGACGGCAACGACGCCTGGGCAAGGCTGCCTGCGTTCGCGAGATAAAGCTCGGTCGGCACGTCTCCTACTGCCACATCCACCCGGTCCTGCGCGCGCAGCGACGGCGCCAGCAAAGCACCGTCGCGCCACAGCCCGAAATCGAGCCCGGGCGGCATTGTTGTCGCATCCCACGAAAGCGTCACGACCGGTGATGCCGGATCCGCGACATGTACCGTGAACGCAGGTGCAACTCCACTCCCGCCGCCAAGCCCGCTCATCTCGAATTGCGCCGCCCCATCGGTCAGCCGCAGGACCAGGCGCCAGGACGCGGCCGGCGGCGGGGTGCCACCAGGAACGGGATCAGGCAGTCCGCCGCCCAGTCGCAAGCGGAACTCGCGGATGCCGGCGGCCGCCGAATACACGTATGTATGCGCTGCGTGCAGGTTGGTTGTGGCACCGGTGACCATGTCGACGAGCTGCAGGCCATGGGCGGTCAGCCCCTGCGCATTGTACGCGAACTCAAGCGTGACCGGTGCGGCATGGTCGCTCGCCACGAGGAATCGCCACTCGCGATTCGACGCCGCCGGATCGAACGGCGCGCGCAGGTCGGCCAGGAAATGGTCGCCCGGCGGCGCGTTCCATTCGGGATGTGCGAACCACGCGGCCAGGCCCGCCGGACGCGGGTCGGGAGCCGACAGGTCCAGGCCCGGATCGAAGCCGTCCGTTGCGCCGGCGGCGGCGCCGGCGTCGAGCGGCGCGGCGAACAGCTTGCCGTTGCCGGCGCTGATCACGACGCGCGGGAGGGCAGGCGCACCACCGACGTTCAGGCTGAGCGGCACGCGCAACGTCGGCGTGGCCGGATCGTTGCTCGCGAACTCGAGCCGGCCCGTGTAGAGCCCGGGTTGGGTGTGGGCCGCGGTGAAATTGACCGCCAGATCCTCCGAGCCTCCGGGCGGCAACACACCCAGCAGGGGAAACACCCGCACCCAGCGCGGGACGGCAAGCCAGTCGAAGACCTGATTGCCGAAGCGCCGATTGTCGCCGTAGAAGACGCTCCACACGTTGAACATCTCTTCGCTCACCGCAACCACCCGCCCCGCGCCCGCCTCGCTGGCCGCCGCGACCGTCACGCCCTGCGGGTCGTCGACAAGCCGCCGCGCCGGCGAATCGATGCCAGTCAACCCGGCGGCAGGATCGCCAAGTGGATCGATGCGATGTCCACAGTGGCGGATGTTCGTGGATGATGGTCGTGAAGCCGGCCTGCGCATCGGAGGCGCCGTAGCGGAACGTGACCCCGGCCGCCGCGAGGATCCGGTTGAAGACGCCCACCGAGATATCGTCATCACCTTCGAGCAGCAGTCCGCCACCGTTGTGGACCCAGTCTGCGACAGCCCTGATCTCGGCTTCCTGCCAGGTGTCGGCGGTGTCGATGATCCACAGCACATCCATCGGGTCCAGTCGATCCGGCGTCAACGGCAGGGAATTGAACTGCACCGTCGCACCGCGCACCAGCAGGTCGCTGACAACGGTCGGCCAGTTGCCGGGCAGGTACTGCCCGTGACTCACGTCCCAGTGGATGTGCATGCCGGTGAGGTCGCGCAACTCCGCGGTCAACGAGAGGGCCTCGGCAGGGAATTCGCCGGTGGCCGAAGACGCCATCGGCGCGGGCAGTGTCGTCGGCCGCGTCGCCACATCGGGGCGGAAGCCGACCTTCCATTCGAGGTCGCTTTGCCCGTTGTTGGCGAGGGTCAGCGTCCGCGTAGCCGTCTCCCCCGGTTCAAGGGTCACTGCCAGTGCTGACGGCGCCGTCGCTACCACGGGTGGCGCCACGCCGAGGCCGCCAAGCCGGACCGAAGCGCCTTGCCCGCGCGAGTCGTCGCTGTCGATGACGAGGGTTGCGGTCATAAAGCCCGGCGCAGTCGGCGCGAAGGTCACGGCTACGGTCGCCGCGCCGTCGGGCGCAATCGTGAACGGCACGGGCGTCGTGGCCGTGAAGGCCTCGTGCCCGGTGGCCAGCGACGACGGTCAGCGGCTCGCAGCCGTCGCCGCGCAGCAGCAGGGTGTCGGTGCGCGCCTGGGAAGTGTAGAGCCAGCCGAAGTCCAGGCTGTCGGCCATGGCGACGAGAAGCCGGTTGCCGGACACCGCCAATTCGACGGGCAGGGCGATGGTCGGCTGCAGCGGGTCGTTGGTGGTGATCGTAAGGGTCTTCTGCAGCGTGACGCCGCACCGCGTCGTGGCATCCAGGTCGATGGTCACGTCGCGGGTCTCTCCCGGCGCCAGCACGCCTTCGGTCGGCGTGGCCCTGAGCCAGCGCGGCCCGGCCAGCCAGTCGAAGACCTGCAGGGCGAACGGGCGGTTGTCGGCCTCGGGCAGATTCGCGTTGTCGAATGTGTAGAGCGGCGAGATCGCGATGACGCGCCCGGAGCGGATCTCGTCGGCGACGATCGCCGGCAGGTTGCCCGGCCCGTCAGCCAGCGTCGTCGCCGGTGGCGCACCGACGGACAGCGAGCTGTGTATCCAGTCCAAGCTCAGGCTGGTGATGCCCGCGGTCACCGGATGGGGATGGATCGCCGTCGTCACCCCTTGCGACTGACTGACAGGGACGAAGGTGAAACCGTCGCCGATACCTTCGGGAATGGCGGACATGACGTACCGGTCGTAGCCGTCCAGCAGGAGCGAACCGCCGTTGCGGATCCATTGCCGGAGCACGGCCGCCTCCGCCGCGGTCCATTCGCGCCAACCGTGGCGCACGCACAGGACATGTTGTTACTCAGCAGACCTTCGGTGATCGGATACGCATTCACGGTGACCTCGGCGCCCCGCGCCTGCAGGTCCGCGATGAGGGTCGAACAGCGGGAAGACGCATCCTTCATCGTGGGCGCGCGTCCAGAGGATACGCACGCCCGCAAGGTCGACTCGCGAAACCGCCGCCTTGACGGCCGAGCCCGGCGCCAGCGACCACTCGAGGTCTGCGATCCCTGAATTGCTGATCGACAGGCGCCGCGTCGCCGTTTCACCGGGAGCCAGCGCCAGTGTCAGCGAGTCGGCCTGCACGGCAACGGACGGCGACAGGCGGCCGGCACCCGTCAGCGCCACCGTGACCACGGGCACGAGCGGGTCGTCACTCGTCAGGGTCACGGTGCCGGCGACCGGTTCCACCGACGTCGGCACGAACTCGACGACGATATCGTTTGCGGTCCGCGCCCCCGCCGTGAAGGGTGACGACGTCGCGATGCGGAAGGCGGGATGGTCGACCGTGACGCCGGTGATGCGCAGCGACGCACACCCGTCATTGAGGATCCTGAATGCCCGCGGCGCCACCGCGCCGATGTACTGCGTGCCGAAGTCCAGCGGCTCGGCCACGGAAGTGAGGCGCCGCTCCGGCACTGCGTTCAATCTGGCTGTCAAGTCCAGGTTCGGCGTGGCCGGATCGTCGCAGGCCAGCCTGATCCGGGCCGTCAGGCCCCCCACGCACGATGTCGACATCTCGAAGCCGACGTTCACGACCTGGCTGCCGCCGGCGGGCACAACGCCGGACGTCGGCTCGACCGCGACCCAGGACGATGCCATTGTCAGGTATGCGATCTCGTTCTCGGCCAGTTCGACGGCGTCGGGCACGCCGTCCGCATCGGCGTCGCCGAGGAAGCAGTCGGCATGGAAGGCGTTGTAGATCGCACGCCGCCGCGCATTGACCACGATCGCCCCGGACCCCGGGTGGCCGGCGAAGGACGCGAGCGACCGCGCATGGCCAAGAGCCGAGACGATCTGGACGCCGGTATGGCCATCAGGGCCGGCCTGCGGCGCGAACCCATCGATGCGGTTCGGCCAGGAGAAGCAGCGATGCGGCTCCTCGGCGGGCACAAGCACCGGAGTCTCTGCCAGCGAAGACGCGGGCACTATGCCCAGCCGCATCAGCAGAGGATTGTCGGCGACAGGGTCCGCGTCGGCGTAGAGCAGCGCGCCTCCCCGGTCCAGATGGGCCGACAACGCTGCGAGCGCCTGCGGAACCGGCTCGCTCGTACGACTGCTGACGATGACAAGGTCCCAGGGGCCGAGGTATTGCAACTGAATTCAAAGCGAGACCCAGCCGTTGACCGCGGTATAGGCCAGACCCCGGCGCTGCAGGGCCGCAATATGGGGATCAGTGAGAGCTGGGGTGTTCCACATCAGGAGGATGCGCGGCGCCGGCGTGACCGGCGTCGAAGGAGACCGCCGAAGACCATGGTCGTCGACCAGTGCAGGTCGGTCGTGCCGGCATTGCCGATGGTCAACTGACGGACGCTGCCCGCCGTTGGCCAAGGCTTCCGTGAGTGCCGGAGGATCAACAGGGCGCGGTTGGGCCTGCGCAGGTTCGCCGGCGGCCAGATTGACGACGAGGGCTAGGGTGATGGCTGCGACGAAGCGAAGGCAGGGCTGGAACGACATGGCGCCTCCTCGAGGCTCAGCGTGAAGCACGGCATGCGCGGCGATCATAAGCGTCGGCAATCGATTCACGTGTGGACCGTAGGCCGGCGCGCCGGGCCCGTCAACTACTGGATTCAGGGTCCCCTGCTGCGCGTACCCTCAGCCCCCCCGCCCGCTTCACCGTCCACCCCCGCGCCTGCAGCAGCGTCATCAACCGGTCGCGGTGCTCGCCCTGGATCTCGATGACGCCGTCGCGCACCGTGCCGCCCGAGCCGCAGGCGCGCTTCAATTCTCCGGCCAGGTCCTTCAACGCCGCCGCGTCGAGCGGCACGCCGGTGACCACGGTCACGCCGGCGCCCTTGCGCCCCTTGGTCTCGCGGGCGACGCGCACAACGCCGTCGCCGCGCGTGCTGTTCGGGCCGGCCTTGGCGCAGCGGCATTCCGCGACTGGCGCGCCGCAGCCCGGGCAGGTACGGCCGCCGTCGCTCGAATAGACGAGTTTGTTGTCACGGTCCTTCATCAATCCGCACTTCCGATGCAGCGCCGCTGCCGGTGTCGGGCGTCCGTCGCGCCGTGGCAACCGTCTGCAACATGTACTGCACGCGCTCGTTTCCGGGATCCAGCGACCAGGCCTTTCCAGGTGTGCCAGCGAGGCGATGCCGTCGCCCTGCTTCCAGTCCAGCACCCCGAGGTTGTACCAACCTTCCATCGAATCCGGCTCGAGCGCCAGCGCCTTTTCCATGGCGTTGCGCGCTTCGGCGTACAGCCCGGCCTCGCTCAGGGCGACGCACAGCGCCCGCCAGTTCAGCGCACTCTCCGGCGTTGCCCCACGGCTTCGCCGAAAAAGCCCGCGCACGCTCGGGCCGTCCAGCCGCGAGCTCCAGCTGCCCCAGAAGCAGGGATGTTCCGGGATCGATCACGCCCTGCACCGCGAAGGCGTCGTGCGCATACT
This sequence comes from bacterium, assembly GCA_016703265.1. Taxonomy (NCBI): domain Bacteria; species bacterium. The sequence continues at coordinate 300,270 of JADJCK010000007.1, read as the reverse complement.
GCAGGTCGGGACCTGCCTGCGCTGCGCAACCGGCCGCCAGGTACAGTCGCGCACGCATGGCCCGCACGATGTCCGGCCGAAGGTTGCGCCGAACGAGCATCTCACAGCATTCCAGGGCGCGCAGGCGCGCCTTTTCGCGGGCAGCCGGATCGACTTCCTCCACAGCCAGGGCCATCTGCCGGGCCAGGAAACCGAACGGCGATCCGCCCGCGAAAGCGCCGTCGCCGGTCGTGAAGAAGGGCACGCCGGCCGCGGGAAATCCGAGCACGA